>SVNL01000005.1:50838-62251 GCA_015066925.1 Ruminococcus sp. | reverse complement strand
CACTTTGCCAACTTAAAATTGGCTTTAAAAGCTATATTAAGCCAATTTTAAGTTGTTGAGCAGACATTAATTATATAGAGAAAAGCCTTACTTTTTATACTTAATCGTAAGGCAATAAAAAGAAAAGGAGAATATTAATGGCTGAATTAAAATTTGAAATTGTATCAAACCTCGGTACTTTATCAGAAAATGCTAAAGGATGGACAAAAGAGCTTAACCTCGTAAGCTGGAATGAACGTGAACCTAAATACGACATTCGTGAATGGTCACCGGATCACTCTAAAATGGGTAAAGGATGTACTCTTACTGCTGACGAGCTTGCTTCACTCAAGGATATTATCAATGAAATTGACCTTGACTCTTTTGAATAATTACTAATTAAAAAAGTCGGATAAATTTATCCGACTTTTCTTTTTTATTATTCATTTTCTTCTTTTTTAATAACTGATATTCCAAGAACATCAAGACTTTCTTTATCAACTGCCGATGGACAAGCTGACATAAGTTCACTTGCATTCTGTACCTTTGGAAATGCTGTTACATCTCTAAGACTTTCAGCCTGAAGCATTACCATTGCAAGTCTGTCAAGACCAATTCCAAGACCACCATGTGGAGGGGCTCCATACTTATATGCTTCAACCAAAAATCCGAATTTAGCTTCTATTTCTTCATCTGTGAGTCCTAATGACTGGAACATCTTCTGCTGAAGCTCATAATCTGTAATACGAATTGAACCTGATGAAAGCTCTGTACCGTTTAATACAAGGTCGAATGCTTTAGCAATTACCTTTTCAGGTGCAGTATCAAGATACTGAATACAATCATCAAGAGGCATTGTAAATGGATGGTGCATTGCAAGCCATGTCTGGCTTTCTTCATCCCATTCAAAGAACGGAAATTCTGTAATCCAAAGGAAGTTAAACTGATTTTCAGGAATAATATCAAGCTGTTTTGCTACCTGTAAACGAAGTGCACCAAGAACAGGGAGTGTTACCTTATTTTTATCTGCAATAATAAGTGCTACGTCACCTTGCTTGCAATCAATTGCATCAAGAATAGAACTGAGTTCATCTTCTGTCATAAACTTTGCAAATGAACAGGTAGGTTTTTCATCAACCCATCTTACATATGCAAGTCCCTTTGCGCCAATTCCTCTTACCATTTCTGTAAGCTTATCTATTTCTTTTCTCGTTAAAACTTTAGCACCGTTCTTTGCAACTATTGCACGAACACTCCCGCCTGCCTCAATGGCTGATGTATATACACCAAATCCACAATCCTTTACAAGAGAAGAAATATCCTGTATTTCCATATCAAAACGTGTATCAGGCTTATCAGAGCCATAACGCTCCATAGCCTCTTTATATGTCAAACGCTTAATCGGAAGTGAAATTTCAATATCAAGAACCTTCTTGAAAAGATATGAAATAAATCCTTCTGTCATTTCAAGTATATCATCAACATCTACAAATGACATTTCAAGGTCAATTTGTGTAAATTCAGGCTGTCTGTCAGCTCTTAAATCCTCATCTCTGAAACAGCGAGCAAGCTGAATATATCTGTCAAAGCCTGATACCATCAAAAGCTGCTTATAAATTTGTGGTGACTGTGGCAGAGCATAAAATTTACCATTATGAACTCTTGACGGAATAAGATAATCTCTTGCACCTTCAGGAGTTGACTTCATCATCATTGGTGTTTCAATTTCAGTAAAGTCATTTGCGTAATAATATTCTCTTGCTGCCTGTGCAATCTTGTGACGCATTATAATATTATTCTGAAGAGGTGCTCTTCTTAAATCAAGATAACGATACTTTAATCTGAGTTCTTCGTTTACCTTTGTTTCATTTGTAATTTCAAACGGAGTTGTCTGCGATTTTGCAAGTATTCTTAAATCTGTAACAATAATTTCTATATGACCTGTTTTTATCTCAGTATTTATATTTGAACGCTTCTGTGCCTTTCCTTTTGCCATAAGAACGAATTCACTTCGGCAGGTTGAAGCTTTTTCAAATAAAGCTTTATCTGTTTCGTCATTAAATGCAAGCTGAACAATTCCTGTCTTATCTCTGAGATCAATGAAAATCAGGTTTCCTAAATCACGAATTTTAGCAACAAATCCGCCAACTACAACATCTTCACCCTCATTTACTACTTCACCGCAGTAATGAGTACGCTTTAATCCGTTCATATTATCTGCCATATTGACATTCTCCAATCCTTAATATAAATTATTTATTATCATTCATTACAAGCTCATCAAGATTGCCAAGCATATTATCTACACATATTGCATCAAATCTATTGGCAAATTTATCATCAAGGTCAAGTTCAAGCTCTTCGCCTTTATCCATATTTTTAACCTTTACCTTGCCGCTTGAAAGTTCATTTTCTCCAAGTACAATTGTAAATGCGGCATTAATTTTATTGGCATATTTCATCTGTGCCTTAATACCTCTGCCAACAATATCATACTCTACCCAATAACCGAACTCTCTGAGCTCTTTTGCTATCAGCATTGCTTTTTCAAGTGATGGCTCGTCCATTGGAGCAATATACAAATCACAGTTTCGACTTGTAAGGAAATCACAGCCCTGCTTTTCCATTGTTATAAGAAGTCTTTCAAGTCCCATTGCAAATCCAAGAGCAGGTACTTTCTGACCTCCAAGCTGTTCAATAAGCCCATCATAACGTCCACCGCCGCAAACAGTTCCCTGTGCACCAATTTCAGTCGTTACAAATTCAAAAACTGTTTTTGTATAGTAATCAAGTCCTCTTACAATTTTTGGATTTACCTTGAATTCAATTTCGAGATTTGTAAGATATGTTTTAAGCTTTTCAAAGTGTTCTGAACATTCATCACAAAGGTAATCGAGAATTATTGGAGCATCCTTAGCAATTTCGGAACAAACAGGGCTCTTACAATCAAGAATACGCATTGGATTTTTTTCAAGTCTTGAAATACAGGTATCACAAAGTTCTGATTTTCTTTCTTCAAAGAAATCCTTTAAAGCTTTGTGATATTTTAAGCGACACTCGGGACAACCTATTGAATTTATATAAAGCTCAATATTTTTAAGTCCAAGACGGTCGAGCAGAGTTTTTGCAAGTGAAATTACTTCAGCATCTGCACTTGGTGCCTGACTTCCTGCCATTTCTAGTCCGAACTGGTGGAACTCACGAAGTCTTCCTGCTTGCGGACGTTCATGACGAAAACATGAGAGAATATAGAATACTCTTTGTGGCATTGCCTCATTCATAAGTCCATTCTGAAGCATTGCTCTTATTGTACCGGCTGTTCCCTCCGGACGCAAAGTGAATTTTGTTTCCTTAGCGATAACAGAATACATTTCTTTTTGTACAACATCGGTAGTTTCTCCGACAGAACGAAGAAAAAGGTCAGTATTTTCAAATGTAGGAATTCTTATTTCCTTAAAACCAAAGCTTTCGGCTACATCTCTTGCAATTTTCTCTACTGTATGCCATTTATGAACATTCTGAGGCAAAACATCCTCTGTTCCGTTTGGTCGCTTAATATTAAGTGCCATTTTTATCAAGCCTTTCATAAATAATATATAAGCCTTATATCAGGCTTTATTAAGTAATGATTGAAATATACAAACAACAAAATTGTCCCTTAATTTAAGGGACAATTATATGTTCAAATAGTCGGATTACCGATTTCACGCCAATCCAAATCTCCACGTTCAAGAGCAAGAATTAAAGCTTCTGCAGTAGCAATATTAGTTGCAACAGGAACATTATGAACATCACATAATCTGAGAAGATTCAAATCGTGAATATCTGTCTTTTTAGGACTGATTGGATCTCTGAAGAACAGAAGAACATCAATTTCATTGCATGAAAGCAACGCAATAATCTGTTCTACACCGCCTTTACCTGTAAGGTAACGCTTAATTTCAAGACCTGTTGCTTCACTTACCTGTTTACCGGTAGTACTTGTCGCACAAAGCGAATGCTTTGAAAGAATTCCACAATAAGCACTGCAAAACTGTACCATAAGCTCTTTTTTAGCATCGTGTGCAATAATAGCAATTTTCATTTAATCATTCCTTTCAATTTATCATTTTATATTCAAATAAATTCAATCAGATTATGAAATTTTGACTGTGAGAGGAGCATTTTCACCATTAAGACGTTTTGATATGGCATCAAATGCTTTAAGGCTGTCTGAGCTTGTCGGAATAGGATGTCCCTTACCTGTTGAAATTGTAAGTGAAAAATCATCCGGAATTACACCGATAAGCTGTACACCTATAGTATCAATAATTTCATCAAGATGCTTAACAAGCTCGCTTCCGATAACCTTTTTACTAACCTTATTGATAATAAGACGCTGACTCTTGTTACCTCTGTTATAGAATTCATCAGACATCATATTAGCATCTCTGATACAAACAGGATCAGGTGTTGTAACAACAAGAATAAGATTAGCCTGTTCAACGATATCAAAAACGTGAGAGTTAATTCCTGCACCTGTATCAATGATAATATACTCGAAATATTTTTTTATAGAACGGCATATTTCGACAATTTTATCTGCTGATACAGAAGCAAATGGATTTTTGGGTGCACAAAGAATACTAAGATTGCTTGCCATTTCAACCTGAGTTACGGCGTCAAGGACTTCTTTTTTACCATTGATAACGTCACCGAGATCATATTGAATTTTGCCTTCCATACCAAAAATAATATCAAGACATCTTAAACCGAAATCAAGTTCAATAATAAGAGTTCTATGACCTTGTTTAGCGAGAGTATATCCAATACCGGCACAAATTGTTGACTTACCTGTACCGCCCTTTCCCGAAGTAACTGCAATAATTTTTGACATAATGGCTCCTTTCAAAAATAGGTCAAACGACCCCGGCACCATTATATTCATCAAAACAAGGAATTTAAGGCACCTGACTCTATAGAATATATTAAAATTGTAATTTAAGCTATAAAAATATGTCCAACTATTATTATAACATAAAAAATGAATTTGTCAAAGAAGTTTTACAAAAAAACATATTATTGTGCAATATATCATTTTTTCTGCTCGTCTGATTGTGCAAATTGACAAAAGTGTTTGTCATATGAAACAAGCTGTGCAACAATTTTATTGATAGTTTTTTCGATACCACAACCATTTTCATCAATAATTATATCGGCATATTTTTCATAAAGAGGAACACGCTCTGAATACAAATCCCAAAGGCGCTGATTTTTTCTGATTACAACACCACGATTCTTGATATTACCAAGTCTGTAACGCAGCTTTTTATAATCAAGCTTAAGATAAATAACAATACCTATATCGGAAAGATTTTTCATTGCCTCTTTACCGTAAACAACGCTTCCGCCTGTTGCAATAACAGACTTTTCAACTGAAAGCTTACTGTTTATAACGTTTTCTATTTCAATGAAACCGTCTATTCCGTTATCAGCTATAATATCCTTTAGCAATTTGCCTTCTTTTTGTTGAATAAGAAGATCTGTATCAAGGAACTCATAACCAAGAATTTTAGCCAGAATAACACCAATTGTACTTTTTCCGACACCGGGCATACCTATGAGGACAATATTATTCTTCAAATTCACCAGCTCTTTCTGAACAAATCGCAAATAAATCTGTAAGCCGACACTTAATTACTATAATATTTTATCATATTTTAGCATAAAAGTCAAGAAACTTATTAAAAAGAAGTTTAATTTTATTGAAAATTCAAAATATTAACTTTTATATTAAACACCAGATACTATTTATCATTAACTATAAATTATCAATCATCAACTTTATAGCTGTTTACTTCAAGAACTTTAGGAGTTTTATCCGCTTCAGACTTATTATCGTTAATTTTATTTATTTGCTTTGCAATTCCAATCACAATAAGGAATACACCTATAACTCTTATAATCGTTTCAGAAATATGCTTGTACTCAGCCAGAACATAAAATCCAAAGAAGAAATATATAATTCCGACAACCAAAGGCAGTACCCATTTTTTCTCTTGGTTTCTTACCATAAACGCATTAACAAAACGTTCAAAACCGTTCATCATTATAAATGAACCTGCAACAAGAGGTATACCTATTTCAAGAAATGTCGGCAGAATAATTAAGCCCCCACCTATAATCACATAAAAAATCATTTTAATCATTGAATATGGATTTTTTTTATTTCGGTATATTAAATATCTTATAATATTAAACAATATTATAAGACCACCGCTTAAATAAAAAATCCACTTAACTATCTGCGGAAAAGCTGAAAGAATTACTCCGACAACAATGAGCGCATATTCCGCAATATACTTCAGCTTCAGTATTTTTTTCATTTTAAATATACCTCCTCATCCTAAATAATCTGTAATTTATTTTAAAACTACAACAAGTTTAATATATATTTTTCTGAACGGATTTGAATTATTATAAATCGTTTCAGCAAGATTTTTCGCAAATGTCTCTACAGCTTCCACCTCTTGTTTATCTGCTGTTTCGTCAGAAAATGCTCCTTTAAGAACTAATTCCATAAATCTTTTGAAATCACCTGCGTTGAAATATTTTCCTGCAAGTTCGCTTTCTACATTTTCCGCAAAAACGTTATACGCTTCATTTCTTCTTTTAATATCAAACAATAAAAGAAGCTTGAGTGTATATGAATAAAT
Organism: Ruminococcus sp.; assembly: GCA_015066925.1. Classification (GTDB taxonomy): domain Bacteria; phylum Bacillota; class Clostridia; order Oscillospirales; family Ruminococcaceae; genus Ruminococcus. The sequence goes on along the minus strand of SVNL01000005.1, from coordinate 55,577 downwards.
ATCTGAGATAGCTTTTGAAGTATTATTATTTCTGAATTTCTTTTTACGATATGTGATTATAAATCTGCGTCTTAAATATACAAATAAAACAAACAGCAATATAAGAAGAATAACAATGATTACTTTTTTTATAAGTGGCGAAATAGTTTTTTCGTTTGGCTTATCAGTTTTTGTTGTATGTTTAATTATTCCGGAAACTGATGTTGTTTGTGTTATTCTTGAAACTGTTGAGGTTTTAGTAATCTTATCACCTGTCTGACGTGAAGATGATTGTCTTGTCTGAGAATTATCTGCTCTTTTAGTTGTAGTTGTTGGCATAGTTGTTTGTGTATTATTTTTTTCTTCGGAGTATCCTGCAGTAAACTCAAACGGAACCCATCCGTATCCGTCTATATACACTTCAGCCCAGGCATGTGAACTGTTATCTTTAAGTGTGATTGTATATGAACCATCTGCATTTTTGCTGTTTGATTTGAAATCCTCGTCAACAATAATATAACCTGTTGCATAACGTGCAGGAATTCCTGCCATTCGTGCAAGCATTATTCCTGCTGTTGCATAATGAACACAGTATCCCTCACCACTTTCAAAAAGAAAATAATTCACAAAATCTCTGTTGGAAGGAGTTTTACCCGGTGACAATGTATACTCTGTCTGCGAGTGAATTTTTTCACGGATTTTATCAAGAGTTTCAAATTTACCCTGAGCAGTCGATGTATCAGAATTAATAATATCGTAGTATTCCTTATTTATTTCTTCAAAGCTTTTATTATCGGGATATGACAAATAATTGTTGTATACAAAATCTCTATATTCATTCTCTATCAGTGCAGCAAGTATCAGCCTATTATTACTCAAAAGTGTTTCTCTATCAGAAACAGAATCAATATTTATTAACGTATCGCCTGCCTCTTTATCAATCATTGACAAATACTCATCATCGTTCAGTTTTGAGTAATTTAGTGTAATATTTATAGGGTTAGTTATACTTTCCGGATTATTTGATAATGCATACGGCATTACTTTACAATTATACTTATCTGTCTTTTTAAATTTTGACAATGTATCCTTCTCGAAAATTATATTCCCATAATCAGTTGCAAAATACGGTACATATGTCTTACGTTTTTTTCTCAATGTTTCTATTTCAACATTTACAGGTCGATTATTTTCAGAATTAAGATTACAATAAATCTCCTGTGGATATATCTTATATGTTTCGAATTTATCAAAAAGCTCCTTATTCTTCTTGTAAACATTTTCATTGAATTCAAGCCATTCATTTTCACCGTATACAGAAGCAACAAATCCTTTAAGATATATCGGAGCATCATATTCTTCGCTGAATGTAACCTTCAGTTCTTTTGTATTGCTATAAGAAATACTTCCCTGATTGCCGAGTCTGTTATCTTCATAATCTAGTTTAAGTCCAAGCGTATCTGTAATTCCACTAACACTTTCAATCACATCATCAATTGAAAAGTTATTTATAGCTTGTTTAATCTGAGCACGTTTTGAATTTATGCTATCTGAACGTTCATATCCGCTAATTTTCATTACTGCCAGGCTTATCAGAACAATTGACATAATCCCTGTCATTACTCCGAGAGCACATTTTTCAGTTACCTTGAACTTCATATTTCTTTTTGGGAAAAACAGGTTTCCTTTACGCATAAATCCGCCGCGTCCGCCGTCATATTCGCCTATATCCGAAAATGCAATTACAAGTACAGCAAACCAGTATGCTATAAGCAGACATCCCCAGAAAATCGATATTTCAATTCCATAATACAAACCTATTTCAATAATCGGAAATGTAACCGCTACAACAGGTATAGGATTTGGTTTTACAATTGTAAAAAAATAAATAAAAAATGCAATAATAAATATTGCTGCTATCAAAAAAACCGTTATACATTCATATTTATCAAACGCTTTTAATCCAATATAATAATCGGATTTAGTATAATTTGTCATTCTGTAAATTGTATTGTAGCTAAATTTGAAGCCTGCAACAATCTCATCAAATTTAATGTACACTATATATCCGTATATAGCCAAAATTACAGGAATTAACCAGAATGCTTTTCCTTTTTTTACTGATATAAATATATCTATTACGGAAAAAATCAAAACTGCCAGCATTACTGAAAATGTGTCGAAGCTAAGGTAAAACATTGAAAAAAATGACATCAATAATGCCAATAAACCCGATGCCGCTATTATACATGAAATAAGTGAACGGTTATTTCTCTGCTTTTTTTCAAGTGATAGAACTATGCTGTCATTTATCTGTATTCCGCTATTATTTTTACTATTCTTTTTTCTCATTTTGTTACCCATTAAAGTTCAATACTGTTTATGGCGGAAGATATTTTTCCAACCGGAACCTCTATAATATTTATAAATTTATTTGTATCTTCAGTTTTCTCTGATAATGCTTTTGTTACAATAACCGCATTTATTACATCTGATACTATATCCTCATTAAGTATATTAATTATATCTTTATTGATTTCAGACGAAATATATGTAAAGGATGTGAATTCCAGTCTGTCAGATGTTTTTACATATGAAGCAAGAGACGCCTTTTTCTCATTTTCGGGAAGATATCCTACAATAATTTTGTTCAAAACCGCAACAAGCTCATCAAAGCTTGTTATTGTAACATGCTCAAAATCATTAATCATACTATTATAAACAATTAATGTATGCGGCTTTTCATTTGTAAGCAGAAACTCGGATATCGAAAGAAGTGATTCAAGCATTGTATCAAAAAATGGAAGAGTATATTCCGATTTTTCTGAAAAATGCAAATCAAGAAATAATACTGATGATACATCTATCGGCAAACTAAGCTCTTTTACTATAAATTCATTTTTCTTACAGCTAAGCTTCCAATGAATACGATTTATCTTATCTCCGCCAACATATTCTCTTAAATCAAAAACTTCCGAAGGGTCATCACCCGATTTATACTGAGAATAAATATTTCCTTCGTCATTTTCATTTTCACCGTATGTTATATATCCCGATATTTCGTGCGAAACAGGCATTACAACAATTCTTTCACCGATATTTTTGGCAATCCTGAAATTAAAAATTTTAAGTGGATCATAAATTCTGATATACCCTGTTTTTACATCTACAACGCCACAGAACTTAGATTTGAGTTGAAAAATTATATTCTCTGTATTTCTGGAATGAATAGGAAAATGAATTGTAATTTCATTTGTTTCACCGTTAAATAAATTCGTATATCTTACCACAGCTTCCGCTTTTGCACAAGAAAAAATACTGTCATTCTTTATTACAAGCTTTACGTTAAATGGTTCATTTTTGGGTACAGACTTATTTTGAATATATAATTTTGCACTTGTTTTTTTCTTCATTATCAGCAGTGATACTAACATCCATATCGGTATTACAGATATTATAATTAGCAGGATTAATGAAAAATCTCCTATATACAAAATATAAAATACGGCACATATTATTATCAGTATAGCGAAAAAAATTTTTTCTATTGCCATAACTTACCCTTCGTTAGCTTTTATTTGTGGAACAGGTACAGATTTTATTATTTCATTTATAACCATATCTGCAGTTTTTTCTGATAATCTTGCTTTCGGACTGAGTATGATTCTATGTGAGAAAACATCACCGCATATATACATAACGTCGTCGGGAATAACATAATCTCTGCCATATGCAAGTGCAATTCCTTTGGAAATCTGAGTCAATGCAAGAGTACCTCTTGGACTTATTCCAAGCTTTATCATCGGATTATTTCTCGTTGCATTTGAAAGTGATACAATGTATTTATAAATCTCATCATCTACGTATACATTTGCAATTGCCTCTTGAAGCTCAAGCAAAATATCCTTATTTGCAACAGCGCTTACGTCATCAAGAGGATTTTTTGTATGCTTTGATTTAAGTATTTCAATTTCACCCGATACACTTGGATATCCCATACTGAGTCTTATCATAAATCTGTCAAGCTGTGAATCAGGGAGCATATGTGTACCTGCTGAACCGATAGGATTCTGTGTTGCAATTACGGTATATGGCTCAGGGAGAATGTATGTAACACCATCACAGGAAATTTTTCTTTCTTCCATAAGCTCAAGAAGTGCTGATTGTGTTTTACTTGATGTTCTGTTTATTTCATCTGCCAAAAACAGATTACAAAATGCAACGCCCTCTTTGAATTCAAATTTTCCTGTTGATTTATTATATATAGAAAAACCTGTTACATCTGTCGGAAGTACATCAGGCGTGAACTGCATTCTGTTGTGCTCAAGAGAAAGTGCTTTTGAAAATGCAAGCGCAAGAGTAGTTTTTCCGACACCCGGAATATCCTCAATAAGTATATGCCCCTTACAAAGCATTGCAAGAAGCGTTTTTATAATTATATGGTCCTTGCCTATTACCGCTTTTTTTACTTCGGTTGCTATTTTATTTATTTGCGATGTATATAATGTTGTATTCATTTTACTCTCCTAAAAAATAATATATTTTATTATATCATATCTCAGTCTTAAATGCAATATAAATCTATGCATAAAAACAAAAAAATCATAAAAATACGGCTACTTTAAAAGTAACCGTATTTTTAAGTTTATTAAATTTATCTTGAATAATTTTCACCTAAAGCAATTTGTGTTATTTTGTTTGCAAATTCATCAACACCTACATCGTTTGCTATTTCTTCACCCATATATTTATTGTCATAT
>SVNL01000005.1:0-50738 GCA_015066925.1 Ruminococcus sp. | reverse complement strand
GTATTTTTAAGTTTATTAAATTTATCTTGAATAATTTTCACCTAAAGCAATTTGTGTTATTTTGTTTGCAAATTCATCAACACCTACATCGTTTGCTATTTCTTCACCCATATATTTATTGTCATATACAGCAAGCATTGCTTTTATTGCAGTATGATCTGTAATTTTTGTAGGAACCGCATTCGCATTAGGAGTTAATATTTCAGACACGTATTCATTTATTTTTCCATTTCTTTTAGCATCAGATATCTTATTTATATAGTTTCCTATTTCTTTGTCAATTGTATATTAAGAATAATCTATTCTAGTTCCAAAGGATTCTTCTAATTTATCTATATAACACACGTATTCTATGCTATTTTTAGTTACTCCATAACTCATTTCATGTCTATTATGTTTCATTAAATCCGTATTTAAATCATCTGAATACCAGAAAAATGCTCCTACATTATTTGCAATATCTTCTAATTTATAACCAGTATCAGATTCTGTTGGTGATTGTGTTGGTGACTGAGTCAGATGTTGGGTTTGTGGCTGTTGTTGAGGCTGTTACTGCTGTAGTTGTTCCTGTTGCGGTTACTGTTGCTCAACAGGTGGTTGAACAGGCTGTTGCGATGTTACCACAGTTAGCTGTTCATTTGTTTCAACAGATGTATCGGGTTGATTTACTTTATCGGTTGTTTTATTATCGTTTGCTGATTGCTGTGCAGGGGTTGCAGAAGCAGTAGCTGTAACATTATTTTCATCATTTCCCGAAAGTGTTGTTGCCGTTGTTTCATTTGAATTTTCAGTAGTTTCCTGCACCGTTGCAGGGGTTGTTTCATCTGTTTTATCCTATATTACAGCCTTTTTATTAAGCGTATATGTGCTTATCTGTAAATATAATCAGCTTTTATCGGTGTAAATAGCCCTATCCGCAGATTACGCAGTTTCTTCCGCATGATTTTGCACTATACAAGGCTCTGTCAAGGCGGTCAAATGCATCAAGAGCAGTTTCATTCTCATTAGCTTCAACTACACCGATACTGCAAGTAATATTACCGACATTGCCGAATTTATAATTCATAATTTTAATCCTGAGTTCTTCTGCAATTTCATATAATTTTTCCTTATTCATATTGTCTGCAATGATAACGAATTCCTCACCGCCCCATCTGCCGATAGAAGCATTATACTCCTTAAAATGCTCTTTTACATTAGCTAAAAGAGTTTTGAGAACATAGTCACCTGATGCATGACCATAGGTATCATTTACTTTTTTGAAATAATCAATATCGAGCATTGCAATTGAAAATGGAATTTTTTCATTCTTTAATCTGTTAAGTGAGGTATATAGCTCGTCTTTTATTTTGCCGTGATTATATACACCTGTCAATGGATCACGGATTGACATTTCTTCATATTTTTTCAGGTCCTCGATAAGCCTCATTGAGCTTTCGTGTATATCCTGCACCATAAATACAAAGCAGAAATTGTCATCAGCTTTCTGGATTTTCTTGAATATAAGCTTAACCCAGATATATTTTCCATCAAGATTCATCATCTGGCAATCAAGCGTTGTTGAACGTCTTAATTCAAGATGTGAAATAAGATATTCGGGATCGGTGTATTCCAAAAACAGCTTTTGGTCCTCGGGAAATATCATATTAACAATAGTCATTCGCCATTGAGAATATTTCAGCCCCGTATAATTCATAGGATCCTCTGACATTTCTGTAACGCTTACGCTGTTGCATATATCTTCATCAAGATTAACATGCATTGTAAAAAGATATGTACTGTCAATTCCAAGCTCTTTCTCGAAGTTAAGAAAATCCTGCATATAAACGCCGTTATCCATTTCAGTGATGAGCATAATATATTCTCCGTCTTTATTAAGCGGATATATTGTCATTTGGGCAATTATTGCTGTATCATCAGAGAAAATTTTAATTCGCTTGCTGTATTTGCCGTCAAACTTATTCAAATTCGATAAAAATACCTGATACTTTTCATTTACACCTGCTGATTTATCGTCAAAATGAAATATCAGCTTTTTCAGCATTTCGAAATAATTCCCACTCTTACCAAGAATTTTATTGAATAAAGGATTATCCTTTACCGCTTCATAATTATTCTTTTTTTCATTTATTATATATATTGCATCTATTTCTTTTTCAATAATATTTAATAAATCAGCAATATTGTAATTATTGTTTTCCATAGGTAACCTGCTCCTTTTTACATTCATATCATTTTGTTACTGATTAAAAAAAGTTATTTTTCTTATTATATCATATATTCACCTATAAATCAACAAAAACTACAATTAATTTCATATTTATTTTGTAGCTGCAAACAAATTTACATTTATATTTCGATTTTATTTGATTTGTTTTTATATTTCAGAATTTTTATTCCCATAAATTTAAAAAAAACGTGACAAATCAAAAAAAATAGTGTATAATATATTTTGTATAGTTGAGAATTATATTGCTCCTCTAACTAAACAGCATTATCAATACTTGAAAATAAATTTAGTTAGTAAGGCAATTGTTCACTTTTCTCTATAATAATATAAAGGAGATGCTTTTAATGTCCAAAAAACCATTTTATATTACTACACCAATATATTATCCGTCCGGCAATCCACATATTGGTCATTGCTATACAACGGTTGCTTGCGATTCAATCGCTCGTTACAAAAGAATGCAGGGCTATGATGTAATGTTTCTTACCGGTACGGATGAACATGGTCTGAAAATAGAACAAAAAGCCGCTGAAAAAGGTGTTACACCACAGGAATATGTTGACGAAATCGTTGAAATATTCAAAAAACTCTGGAAGTATATGAACGTTGATTATGACCGCTATATCAGAACTACAGATGACTACCACGTTCACTCGGTTCAGACTATTTTTAAAGCTCTTTATGACAAGGGTTATATCTATAAGGGAGAATATTCAGGTAAATACTGTACTCCATGTGAAAGCTTCTGGACAGATTCACAGCTTATTGACGGAAAATGTCCTGAATGTAACAGAGATGTTGTTGAAGCTAAGGAAGAAGCTTACTTCTTTAAAATGTCACCTTTTGCCGAAAGAATTGAAAAGCTTCTACTTGAAACAGATTTTCTCCAGCCTAAAACACGTGCAGTTGAGCTTGTAAATAACTTTATCAAACCCGGACTTGAAGACCTTTGTGTTTCAAGAACAACATTCAAATGGGGTGTACCTGTTACATTCGATGATAAACACGTTGTTTATGTATGGATAGACGCTCTTTCAAACTACATCACTGCTCTTGGCTATGAGAATGACGCTTATTCCGACTTTAATAAATACTGGCCTGCAGATACACATATGGTTGCTAAGGATATCATGCGCTTCCATGCTATTATCTGGCCTGCTATGTTAATGGCTCTTGAGCTTCCTTTGCCAAAGCATCTCGCTGTTCACGGCTGGATTACTTTTAATGGTCAGAAAATGTCAAAATCTCTCGGAAATGTTGTTGACCCATTTGTTCTCGGAGAAAGATATGGCTGTGATGCTATAAGATATCATATACTTCGTGAAATGGCTCTCGGTTCAGACAGCTCATTCTCAAACGAAATAATGATTAATCGTATTAATTCCGACCTTGCAAACGACCTCGGCAACCTTGTATCCAGAACTGTTGCTATGGTTATAAAATATTTCGATGGCACTTTACCTCAGGAGCGTCAGGCGGATCCTCTTGACGACGAGCTTCTTTCAATGGCATCAGAACTAAGAAACAAGGTTGATGAATTTATTGACCTTACTCAACTGAGCAACGCTCTTGCTGAAATCTTCAAAGTTATTTCAAGAGCTAATAAGTATATTGATGAAACTGCTCCTTGGGTGCTCGCAAAGGATGATGCAAATAAAGCTCGTCTTGCTTCGGTACTTTACAATCTCCTTGAAGTTGTCAGAATTTCTTCTACGCTTCTTTACCCGTTTATGCCTTCAACTATGCCTAAGGTATGGGAACAGATTGGTCTTGACGAAAATAATGCTACTTATGAAAATTCAGGTTCATTAAACGTTCTCCCTGCTAATGTTACCGTTAAGAAGGGCGATGTACTTTTCCCACGAATTGACGCTGAAAAGGAAATTGAAGAGCTTAATGCTATCATTTCTGCAAATGCTCCGAAAGAAGAAGCTCCTGCTGAAAAAATCGTTCTGGAGCCTGAAATCACAATCGACGATTTTGCTAAGGTTGAACTTAGAGTAGGCAAAATCATTGAATGTGAAAAAGTAAAGAAGTCAAGTAAGCTTCTTTGTATGCAGGTTGATGACGGTATGGGTGGACGTCAAATTGTTTCAGGTATTGCAAAATGGTATAAGCCTGATGATCTTATCGGAAAAAAGGTACAGTTTGTTGCCAACCTTAAACCTGTAAAGCTTTGCGGAGTTGAAAGCAATGGTATGATATGTGCTGCTGAAACTTCTGACGGAGATGTTAAGGTGATTTTTGTCGATGATACATTGCCTGTTGGCTCAAAAATCAGATAAATTTATTTCAGCGTACAGATATTCTGTACGCTGATTTTTTCAAAAATTTCCTTTAATATAATTTTTATTTTTTGCTATAATACTATTACGGCATCAAAAATTATTTTTAAAGGAGTTTATGTAATGAAAGGCGAATTTACTCAGAAGGGCAAGGAAGCTCTTGAAAGATTTAAGATGGAATCAGCAAGCGAAGTTGGTGTAAACCTCAAGCAGGGTTACAATGGCGACCTCACAGCAAGAGAAGCCGGTTCAATCGGCGGTCAGATGGTTAAGAAAATGATTGATGCATATAAGATGCAATAATTATAATCATAAAAAGTCCCATTTGTTCAATACAAATGGGACTTGAATTTTATTATGCTAATTCTGAAAAATCTTCAATCATATGAATAACATATTTCTGAATTGCAAGTACATCCTGTGAGTTAATACCATTACCTGTTGCCTGTACGTCAGCATTTACCTTTCCCTGCTCTGAAAGTGCAAATGATTTTGGATTGATGAGGTGGCACTTAACTGCAACTACGTCTGCTACGTCTACTTCTTTATCACCGTTTACATCACCTAAAATATCAGCCTTGAGAGACGGCTCTGTTGTAGTAGGTGGTGTTACTGTTCCGTTTTCAGAACCATCTGTAAGTGCAAGAAGATATGTAAGAGGTGAATTCCAGTAAATAGTGATTTCATTTGTTGAATAGCTCTCTGAGTTATCTACATAACGCTTTGCAGCAGGTAAACTACGGCAATATGCCTTAGCAGCACTGTCTTCGAGATTCTGGTTTACACCACCTACAAGCATACCCTTCATTGCCTTACCAACAACCATTGACGGACGATGATGAGGTGCTTCAGGTGAAACTGTACCGTATCCTGTAACAAAACATTCACCGCATGGATTTATACCAAGGAGATAATTTGTCTGAGCTTCAGCAGCATCAAGATATTTAGCATCGCCTGTAATCTTATATGCAAGTGAAGTAATTATACCTGCGTTTGCAATAGTCATATTGCTTCCCCAGTTGAATACATCAATAGCTACACCATAAGTTGAAGAATTTGAAACATCTACCAAAGCATCAGCCTGCTTGAGCACTGCGCTTTTAGCATTATTATAATATGTAGAATTCTTATCAACACCATCCATTGTAAGAATAGCAATATTTCCGTAGTCACCTACTGTTGACCAGTCAAGACCTGTTTTTGTGCCATTTCTGTCTGTAGCTGTAAGATACTTTGTATCACCTGTTGCACGATACATCTGAACAGCTGCCCAATAACGCTCATCACTGTCTTTATTATCACCATATTCACCTGTTACAATATAATCGCCAGGATTTTTAAAGATTAAATTAGGATTTGCTTCAAGAAATGCCCAAGCCTTTTCAGCAGCGTCAAGACACTTATCAGCAAACGTCTTGTCAATATCTTTATAGAATTCATAAGCAAGTGCCATTGAAGCACAGAAATCAGCAGTAGCTGTTGTACTTACAGGAGTTACAAGAAGCTCATCCTTTTCCATTTGAGGCATAACATATCCTGGGAATGTTGCACAACTTACCTTATGATAAACACCGCCTGAAGATGCCTGCATCTTTAACATCCATTCAAGCTCATAACGAGTTTCATCAAGAATATCAGCAATTCCGTTTCCACTTTCAGGAATACCGAGGTTATCGCCAAATAATTCAGGATTTTCTGCATATGCGTAAAGCAGGTCAGCAACTGTCTTAGCAGCAGGAACGACATATCTTCCGTAGTCACCTGCATCATGCCAGCCTCCGCTTACGTCAATTTTTTCTGTAGTTCCGTATATAGTTGCTATTGATGTATGGCAAGCAACGTGACCAAATTCAGCATCCTTTACTTCAGTTCCGCAGCGCTGGAGATAAAGCATTTTTACTGTATCGTCAAGAAGATTTCCGTAAACATCATCACTTATTTCAAATGTATATGAATCATCTAGCTCGCCACAGCTGATATAGTATTTGCCAGCTTCCTTAACTTCTGAGAAGTCAGCAATCTTATTTACTTCACCTGCAAGTGAATACTGAGTTTCATTACTGAGCTTACCTGTATAAACAACTGCCTTTGTATCTGCATTGATTACTGAAAATTCAGTTTCATTTGTAAAATCTCTAATTACAGCAGTTTTCTTGCTGTCTGATTTATAACCTATCTGATTTATATTGATATCAGGAGCGTATGGAAGTGTTGAGCTGTAATCAACCTGACTGTCATCAATAAGCTCAAGTGATACATTATCAATATAAATAGTATGTGCAGGTAAATCTTCTCCCTGTGTACCACAATTGAATACGAGTTTCGACATAATATCGCTGTCGTATTCCATAGTAAATTCATAATCTATTGACTGTGGAGTTGATGTAAGGCTTAACCCTTTCCATGTATATGCCTGATATGTACCGCCATTTTGCTGAATCATACCTTCGATATCTCTGTCGATAGAGCATGAGATGTCATATTTAAGACGATATACACCATTTTTATACAATGGTATAATGTCATAGAAAACCTGAACAGCATAGTTTACTTCACCGATATTAGTAATTTTAAGAGCTAACTTACCGTCTTCGGTAGTAAGAGTAGCTGCACCTCCACTTTGCTTATACGTACCCCAATCATTTGTACCTCTATCAAATGTTGAGTTTGTTATCATATTATCTGCACTTACGTATAAAGGCATTGCAGGTACAACAGTTGTCATAACTGCTGCTGCAGCAATTGCTGCAAGACACTTTCTTAATTTTGACTTTTTCATAGAAATTCCCTCTCATTTCTGAAAAATAAATTTTACTGCATTATTGAATACAGTTTAATACGAAGTATCATTAATCTCTATTGTAAAAAGTTTTGCCTGAAACTTTAAAATTTAATAGAAAAAATTAACAATACTATCATAAGATTATTATATATTACACGGAAAAATTTTTCAATGACTTATACTGCTTTTTTTATAACATTTTCTGCAATCTATAATTAAGCGGACTTGTTCCTACATTTTTCTGAAATTGTCTCGAAAAATGAATATAGCTTTTATATCCGCATTGTTTTGATATCTCATTTACATTAAGATTAGTTGTAGTCAAAAGCATTTTAGCATACTCAATCCTGCTTTTGATTAGATCTTGTATAAACGATACACCAAACAGCTTTTTATATGAGTGCTGAAAAAGCGATTCACTCATTCTCACCTCATGCGCAGTACTTTTCACCGTTCTGTTTTCATAAGGCTTACTATATATTTTATTACGTATTGTAGACAAAAGCTCATATTTTTCATTTACTTCCTTATTTTCATTAACCGACAGCTGTTCATCTATTTTGGAGAAAATAAGGGACATATAGTTTAATATATTCTGATTTTTATTTTTGTTGGACGAATAAGTTTCTGATGCAATCATTTTAATGCAAAATGTAAAGAAATTTATGTCTTTAAGCTTAATAGGTCTGTCAAATGGTATTTTATATAAAATCTCTTTTTCTTCTTCACTTTCAAAATCAAAATGAATCCAGTCATTTGTAAATGTTTGTTTAGGTATACATCTATATATTTGAGGACTTCCCTTTTTATATAATATAAATGAATTTTCAGATACACTTTTTTCAATACCATTCAAATTAAAAAAAGCACCTGTTTTTATTAACAAAAAAAGATAATCTCCGCTTCCTTTTGGACGTTCCACAAAAAAGTCAACATCATGACTGTGATTAAATCCAACATTATTGATAATCAACCTTCCCACCACCTTTTTGTCATTATAACATATTTATATATTATTTTCAAATCTGATAAAAAAGAGCTTCTCTGCCGAGAAGCTCTTCAATCATTTATCGAATAAATATTTGCACTATTTGCTATAACATCAAATTTTATAATTCATAGTCAATGCAGGCACGTTCTGTTCTTATAGTGGCAATAAATTTACCAAATTCAACATGTGCGGGATGAACCTGATATGCATTAAGTCCGTCTATACTATCAAAATCACAAATAAGTGCAATTGTGTAATTGCTATCAGGAGCTTCTGCTGAGTTGATAACAACTTCGCCTTTTTTAAGTTCCTTTACATTTGCAATTACATCATCAAAACGCTTTTTAACCTCAAGTGCGTTATCGTATTCGCTTATTCCATCTGTGGCTTTGAGTTTGAACATTACTATGTGCTTAATCATTTACCTCATCCTCCAATTCATAAATCTTAGATATAAAGGTTTTCTTGCCGTCATAGCTCTGATATTCACCATTGCCGCTAAAATGAAGTCCGCATTTTTCCATAACTCTTGCAGAACCAATATTTTCCTTTGCACATTCAGCTATAAATCTGTGTGCATTGTGCTTTTCACGAACATAATTCATCATTGCCAATGTAGCTTCGGTAGTATACCCCATATTCCAGCAGTCATGCCTCATATTATAACCGAAACTCCACTTATCTTCATTTGTTCTGAATCTTATACTACCTGAACCTATAAGTTTATTGTCAAATTTACGAACAAATCCCCATAAATACTCATTTTCAAGAGCATCAACGGTTCTTAACCATTCCTTTGTTGTTTCAATGCTTTCGTGAGTTGAGTAAATCATATATTTTGCAACACGTTCATCACCAGTCCACTCAAATGCGGATTCAGCATCGTCAAGAGATAGAGGGCGAAGAATGAGTCTTTCTGTTTCAATTGTTGGTACTGTAAATTTCATTTTCCGCCTCCTTTTTAAAAGTTTATATACTCAGATACTTAGAAAGAACACTTCTTACGCTTTATAAGCCTCAATCGACTGCATAATCTTAGCCATTTTTTCTTCTGCCGCCGCAAGCTTTGCCTTTTCAGCTTCAATAAGCTTTTCAGGAGCCTTTGCAACAAATCCAGGATTATTGAGCTTTCCGCTAAGGAAGTCTATATCCTTCTGAACCTTTGCTCTTTCCTTATCAAGACGAGCGAGTTCCTTTTCCTTATCAACAAGCTCATTCATAGGAATGAAAATTCTTGCTGACTCTGTTACAGCGTTTGCTGAATCTGCAATGTCAAACTTGTCGCCTACCTCAACTTCAGAAGCAGATGCAAGCTTTTCAAAGAATACAGAGCATGAAGTAAAGAGTTCAGCGTCTGCTGTTTCAATAAAGAGCTTTGCCTTTACTGATGGCGGAACATTAAGCTCTGTACGTGTATTTCTTACTGCCTTAATTGAAGCTATAATCTTTTCAAAAGCCTTTTCTTCTTCCTCAAAGCTGATTGAATTATCATATACAGGATAGCTTTCAAGCATAATCATTCCTGATTCATTTGTAAGAACCTGCCATATTTCTTCTGTAATAAACGGCATAAATGGATGGAGAAGCTTTAACATTCCCTGCATTACCCATACAAGTACTGCCTGTGCAGTTTCCTTTGTTTCTCCGCCTGCCTGAATACGAGGCTTTGTAAGCTCAATATACCAGTCACAATAAATATCCCAGATGAAATCGTAAATTTTTGTTGAAGCAATACCAAGCTCAAAGCTTTCAAGATTTTCGTTAACTTCCTTAGCAAGCTTATTGAATTTATTGAGTATCCACTTATCTTCCAATGCAAGATTTTCAGGAAGTCCTTTAAATTCAAAATCATCAGAAAGATTCATCATTATAAATCTAGAAGCATTCCAGAGCTTATTTGCAAAGTTTCTCGCAGCCTTAACCTTTTCATCTATGTAACGCATATCATTTCCCGGTGAGTTACCTGTTGCGAGCATAAATCTGAGTGCATCTGCACCGTACTCATTTATTACTTCAAGCGGGTCAATACCGTTTCCAAGCGATTTGGACATTTTACGTCCCTGCGAATCACGAACAAGACCGTGAATGAGAACTGTATCAAATGGAACATCTCCCATATTTTCAAGACCGCTGAACATCATTCTTACAACCCAGAAGAAAATAATATCATATCCTGTAACAAGTGTATTTGTAGGATAGAAGTATTTGAGGTCTTCTGTGTTCTCAGGCCAGCCAAGTGTTGAAAATGGCCAGAGTGCTGAACTGAACCATGTATCAAGCGTATCAGGGTCCTGACGCATTTCCTTGCCGCACTTAGGACATACTGCTGTATTCTCCTTTGTAACAACCATTTCGCCGCAGTCGTCACAGTAGAATGCAGGAATTCTATGCCCCCACCAAAGCTGACGTGAAATACACCAGTCCTTGATATTTTCAAGCCAATGGAAATAAATTTTATCAAATCTTTCAGGAACAAACTTTGTTTTTCCATTTTTAACTGCATCTATAGCAGGCTGAGCAAGAGGTGCCATTTTCACAAACCACTGCTTTGAAATTCTAGGCTCAACAGTAGTTCCGCAACGATAGCATGTGCCTACATTATGACTGTAATCCTCAATTTTAACAAGTGCTCCTTCAGCTTCAAGGTCAGCTACTATTGCTTTTCTTGCTTCGTATCTATCCATACCCGCATACTTTGGATAATCCTCTGTAATCTTAGCATCATCTGTCATTACATTAATTATTTCAAGGTTATGTCTAAGACCTACTTCAAAGTCGTTCGGGTCATGTGCAGGAGTTATTTTTACTACACCTGTACCGAAGTCCATTTCTACATAATCATCAGCTACGATAGGAATTTCTCTGTGAACAATAGGAAGAATTACTGTCTTACCGATAAGTTCCTTATAACGCTCGTCATTAGGATTTACAGCAACAGCTGTATCACCGAGAAGAGTTTCAGGACGTGTTGTAGCAAGCTCAAGATATTTATCGGTATCCTTTATTTTATAACGAAGATGCCAGAAATGTCCTGCCTGATCCTCATATTCTACCTCTGCATCTGAAATTGATGTAAGACAATGAGGACACCAGTTAATTATTCTTTCGCCTCTGTATATAAGTCCTTTTTCATAATATTTTACGAAAACTTCTTTAACAGCCTTATTACATCCCTCATCCATTGTGAAGCGTTCTCTTGACCAGTCACATGATGAACCAAGCTTTTTAAGCTGTTCTACAATACGTCCGCCATACTGTTCTTTCCATGCCCATGCACGCTCCATAAAGCCGTCACGTCCGATGTCCTCTTTTGTAACACCGTCTTTTTTCATAGCTTCAACAATTTTTGCTTCTGTAGCGATTGAAGCATGGTCTGTACCGGGAAGCCATAATGCTGAATAACCTGACATTCTCTTCCATCTGATGAGAATATCCTGAAGTGTTTCATCAAGAGCATGTCCCATATGAAGCTGACCTGTGATGTTTGGAGGTGGAATTACTATTGTATATGGTGTTTTTTTAGAATCCACTTCTGCACGAAAACATCCCTTATCGTTCCATGCTTTATAAATTCTGTCCTCAAATTCTCGTGGGCTATACGCTTTTGCGAGTTCCTTTGCCATAAAAATCTCTCCTTAATTTAAGTATATCAGTTCAGGGGAAATAAAAAAGCCCTGAACCTTTAAAGGTTCAGGGCGAACAAATTCTGTCCGTGTTACCACCTGAATTCAGAGCATACACTCTGCACTCTATGCAGTCATTTTGTAACTGCTTTCTCTGTAACGTGAGAATTACGTCATAGATTACTGTTATTTCATCCATGAGGCTCAAGGGCTACTTTTGCAACATCTTCACACCATCTTACACCAACCGACAGTTCTCTATGCATCAGATTATTGCATACTCCTCCCAATCACAGCCTTTATAAATATCAAATTAATTATACTATATTTTCATTTGCTTGTCAAGAGCTGATTCACAAAAAAGCAGTATCAAAAGATACTGCTTTTTAGATTAATCTTCAATATTACTTGTCATTTCTTCAATATCTTCGATAGTGAGATTTTCATCATCGAATTCAAGAAGCTCATTACAGTTAGGACAGTTCATAGAACCTTCCTCAATAATACTTTCATCAAGTAAAATTGTATCACCACAAGTAGGGCAAGTTACTTCATAAAGCTCTTCATCATCATCAAATTCGTAATCGTCATCATCATCACAGCAATCGCAATCGCAGTCGCAATCACAATCATCACCGCATTCACAGTCATCGAAATCATAGAAGTCTTCTTCAACAGAACCGAGGTCTTCGTCAAGTATATCGCAAAGCTCAGTAAGCTCGTCCACCTGTGACTGTAAATCCTCAACGTACATAACCATTTCGTTCATAACTTCTGTCATCTGTAAAAGAGCTTTTCCCTCTTTTGTTGATGAATCAATATCAAGACCATCAATAAGTCCCTGTAAATATGACATTTTTTCGGTAAGCTTCATAAATAGCTCCCCCTTTCAGATAATATGATTTATTTATATGAAAAAGCTTATGCTCTTTCCATATATTCGCCTGTTCTTGTATCAATCTTAATTTTATCGCCCTGTTCGATAAAGAGAGGAACCTTAACCTCGGCACCTGTTTCAAGTGTAGCAGGCTTTGTAGCATTTGTAGCTGTATCGCCCTTAAAGCCGGGATCAGTTTCAGTAACTTCAAGCTCTACAAAGAAAGGTGGTTCAACACCGAAAACATTACCCTTATATGAAAGAATTTTGCATTCCATTTCTTCCTTAACGAACTTAAAGTTATCACCGAGAACAGAAGCATTAATCGGAACCTGTTCATAAGTTTCCATATCCATAAAGTAGTAAAGATCGCCATCGTTATAGCTATACTGCATATCTCTTCTTTCAACGAAAGCAGTTGGAAATTTTTCTGTTGGGTTAAAAGAACGTTCTACAACTGAACCTGTAATAACATTCTTGAACTTAGTTCTTACAAAAGCAGCACCCTTACCAGGTTTAACATGCTGAAATTCGATTACCTGAACAACGTTACCATCCATTTCAAATGTAACACCGTTTCTGAAATCACCTGCTGAAATCATATAATTACCTCCAAAGTATATTCAATAATAGTATATATCTATATTTTACTACATTTCTACATTTTTTGCAATACCTTCTTATAAATTTCTTATAAGAATAGTATATTTTTTTCACATTTTGTTATATTGATACAGGATTCTTTAGTTAAAACAACAAAATCTTCTATTCTCACTCCGAATTTTCCGGGAATATAAATGCCGGGTTCGATTGTTACAATCTCATTTTCACGGAGAATATGATTACTCTTTGAAGATGCATTCGGGAATTCATGTATTTCCATTCCTACACCATGTCCAAGAGAATGTCCGAAACAATTTCCGTAACCATTTTCTTTAATGATAGTTCTTGCAACATTATCGAGTTCACTTCCCGTTATTCCTGCCTTCGCATATGAAATCGCCGCATTCTGTGCTTTAAGAACTATATTATAGACTTTGAGCATTTCATCAGTTGGTTCACCTACACATACAGTTCTTGTCATATCGCTATGATACCCTTTATATACAGCCCCGAAATCCATTAATACAAATTCGCCTTTTTCAACCTTTTTATCAGATGGAACACCATGCGGCATTGATGTATTTGCTCCCGATAAAGCAATTGTATCAAATGAAATTGCTTCAGCTCCGTTTTCAAGCATAAGATAATCAAGCTTCATTGCAATTTCACGTTCAGTTACGCCAACTTTTATAAACTTTATAATTTCATCAAAAGCATATTCAGCTATTTCCTGTGCTTTTTTTATACAATTTATCTCTTCATCATCTTTTACAGCTCTGAGCATATTAACCGCCGAGCTCACATTATTATCATCTATAAAATTATAATTATTCAGCTTTGATTTATATAACGAAAATTCTTTTACTGTCATATTTTCGGCTTCAATACCGATATTTCTGACATTATGTTTTTTGAAAATTTCTTTAAGCTGATTTATAAAATCGTTCTGTTCAATTACTTCAGCATTTTTAACCGTATTTCTGGCTTTTTCAATATATCTGAAATCAATAAGCAGATATGACTTTTCCCTCAATACTACTAAACAGCCCGCTGAAGATTTCATTCCCGTAAAATATCTTCTGTTTACATCCGATGTTATCAGTACACAATCGATTTTATCATCAAGCTTCTGAAAAAGTTTTTCTGTTTTATTCATTAATTACATCTCCGAGAGTGCCATTATTGCAAGGTAATAGCTTCCAAATCCAAAACCGCTGATTGAACCCTTGCATACAGGAGCAATTACCGAATTCTTTCTGAATTCATCTCTGGCAAAAACATTGCTGATATGAACCTCGATACATGGAATTTTTATTGCTGATATTGCATCTCTTATAGCATAGCTGTAATGTGTATATGCACCTGCATTTATAATTACACCTTCAAACTTTTGTCTTGCCGCATGAAGCTTATCTATTATTGCACCTTCATGATTTGACTGGAATATTTCACATTCAAGACCTTGTTCTTTAGCTCTTTCAATTATATTTTTATTAAGCATATCAATTCCGTTTGAGCCATAAATTCCAGGCTCACGTTCACCAAGCAAATTAAGATTTGGTCCATGTATGACGAGAATTTTTTTTATCATTCTTATCGCTCCTCATTTATAAAATTTTTTTGGAAGAAAAGGTATTTCCATTTTTCGTTTAAATTTGAAAAACATAGTTTTTTCTTTTTCAATCGGAACAACATACAGCATTTTAAGCCTCATAAGATTTGCACCCAATACATCTGTATATATCTGGTCGCCTACAACTGCAATTTCATTATTTGAAATTCCCATTTTTTGCATAGCCTTTTTAAACCCTACAGAAAGAGGTTTTTTACCATCAGGTATAAAATCAAGTCCAAGCATATCCGCAAACGGCTTTATTCTTGGAAAATGATTATTTGAAACAATTATCATCTTAATATTATTTTTCTTCATTAAATCCAGCCATTCCAATACTCCGTCAGCAGGTCTGGGATTATCATGAGTAGTCAATGTATTATCAACATCGAGAATTAATCCTTTAATCCCAAGCTTTTTTAAAATTTCGGGACTGATATCGCTAACCTTTCTGAAAGCCAGTGTTGAACTAAGCAGCATAAGCTCCTCCAATTAATTATAATACAAATTCAATGAATATTTTGTCGAAACAGCACTAAAATGAAAAAGCGAGCAAAAATGCCCGCTTTTTTCTTACATTGTAATAATTTACTCTATTGAGCATCTGCGAAGAATTAGTACTTACGCTTACGAGCTGCCTCAGACTTCTTCTTACGCTTTACTGAAGGCTTTTCATAATGTTCTCTCTTACGAACCTCAGCAATAACGCCATCCTTTGCACATGATCTCTTAAATCTTTTAAGAGCTGTATCTAAAGACTCGTTTTTACCAACACGAACTTCTGCCACTTGTCATTCCCTCCCTTAACTTAGAGGTTAGCCTGCATAATGCAAGGCATATATACTAAATATCCAAATGGATATTAGTTATCAAACACCTCTTATCATCCTACAAAAAGAATGATACTAAATCATAAACTAATTTTAACATATTGAATTAATAATGTCAAGCATATTTTATAATTAAATGAAAATTTGTTATTTTGCAACAAAATTAACAAGTTTATTTGGTACATATATCTGCTTGATAATATTTTTGCCATCAACAGCTTCCTTAACCTTATCATCTTCAAGTGCCATATTGAGAACTGTATCTTTATCAGCATCAGCAGGAATCATAAGTTTTGATTTAAGCTTACCGTTAATCTGAATAACAATTTCAATCATATCGTCCTTGCAAAGCTCTTCATCGTACTGTATCCAGCTCTGCTCACTTAATACAGCATTGAAAACGATATTATACATTTCCTCTGTAATATGTGGAGCAAACGGATTAAGAAGCATACAGAACGCTGCATATTCTGCTTTTGTCACAGAACCTGCCGAATAAATATCATTGATCAATGTCATCATTGCGGCAATAGCAGTATTGAATTTCATATTTTCGATATCTTCGGTTACCTTCTTTATTGTCTTATGGAAGTTTGATTTCAAGCCTTCGCTGTACTCGTCACCATCAACAAGAATATCCTGAAGTCCCCATACACGCTCAATAAATCTTTTACATCCCTTAATACTTGACTGACTCCATGGTGCTGCCTTTTCATAATCTCCCATAAAGAGTACATAAAGTCTTAATACATCTGCACCGTATTCAGCAACAACATCATTAGGATCAATTACATTTCCTCTTGACTTACTCATTTTTTCACCGTCAGGACCTAAAATGAGTCCCTGTGCAGTTCTCTTTGCATAAGGCTCAGATGTTGGCACTAAATCAAGGTCGTAAAGGAATTTATGCCAGAAACGTGAATAAATCATATGACGTGTAACGTGTTCCATACCACCGTTATACCAATCAACCGGCATCCAGTATTTAAGTGCTTCCTGTGAAGCAAATTCATTTGTATTATTTGGATCGCAGTAGCGGAGGAAATACCATGAAGAACCTGCCCACTGTGGCATTGTATCTGTTTCACGCTTTGCATCACATCCGCATTTCGGACATTTACAATTTACATAGCTATCAATTTTAGCAAGCGGACTCTCTCCGTCAGTACCTGGTTCAAAGTTTTCAACCTCAGGAAGTCTTAATGGAAGCTCTTCATATGGAACAGCAACCATTCCGCACTTTTCACAGTGAACAATCGGAATTGGTTCACCCCAATATCTCTGACGGTTGAATGCCCAGTCCTTCATTTTATACTGAACACCCTTTTCACCGCAACCTTTTTCTGCCAGCAATTCAAGCATCTTATCAATTGCATCTTTTTTGTTGTCAATACCGTTAAGTACACCTGAATTAATCATTTCGCCATCGCCTGTATATGCTTCTTCAGCGATATTTCCGCCCTTGATTACTTCAACTATGTCAATTCCGAATTTTTTTGCAAAATCATAATCTCTTGTATCATGAGCAGGAACAGCCATAATTGCACCTGTACCGTAACCCATCATTACATAGTCTGAAATGTAAATCGGAATTTCTTTTTCTGTAATAGGATTTATAGCTGTTAGCCCATCAATTCTCACACCTGTTTTATCCTTAACAAGCTGAGTTCTTTCAAATTCACTTTTCTTTGCACTTTCTGCCTTATATTTATCAAGAAGTGCAATATTTTTAATACTGTCTCTGTACTTTTCGATAATCGGATGCTCAGGTGCAATTACCATAAATGTAACTCCGTAAAGAGTATCAGGACGTGTTGTGTATATTTTAAGCTTTTCATCGTTTTCTTTTATCTTAAAATCAACAAATGCACCTGTTGATTTACCAATCCAGTTCTGCTGCTGTAATTTTACATTTGGAAGGTAATCAACCTCTTCGAGTCCCTCAAGAAGCTTATCAGCATATTCAGTAATTCTTAAATACCATACTTCTTTAGTTTTCTGAACTATATCAGTATGACATATATCACATTTTCCGCCTTGAGAATCCTCATTTGAAAGAACAACCTTACAGCTTGGACAATAGTTAACAGATGTTTTATCTCTGAAAACAAGGCCCTTTTCAAACATTTTAAGGAAAATCCACTGTGTCCATTTATAATAGCTTTCCTCAGTTGTATCAATAACTCTTGACCAATCGAATGAAAATCCTACTTTTTTGAGCTGAGCTGTAAACTTTTCAATGTTATTATCAGTTACTTTTCTTGGGTGAACACCTGTTTTTATTGCAGTATTTTCAGTTGGCAGACCATATGCGTCAAATCCGATTGGGAAAAGAACATTATAGCCTTCCATACGTCTTTTACGGCTTATTACTTCAAGTCCTGAATAAGCCTTTATGTGTCCTACATGCATACCGCTTCCTGATGGGTATGGAAACTCTACAAGTCCGTAAAACTTTTTTTTGGAATAATCATCACATGCCTCAAAAGTTTTATGTTCATCCCAATATTTCTGCCATTTTGCTTCAACAGCAGTATAATCATATTTACTCATTTATTATCATTCCTTTTTATTTTTTTATAACCCATTTATTGGTAAAATGCTCTTTTACATTTACATTAAAAAGAAGTACATAAGCACAGAAAATATCAATTACGCCCTCTATGATATAAATAAAGTTATCAATAGGAGCCGATAAATTTCCCTTCAGATAATACAGTACAACAAAAGCAGTTACACCCGCAACTACAAAATTAACATACTGAAGACCTGTAAAAAGTACTATAGTTTCAAGAGTTGCATATATGATATTACCCGTATCGTCACCTAAAATCTTATTTACTATCGCTTTTACAATAAAATAAATACCAATTATGAGTGCATACGCTCTTCCACGTTCGTTATTTGTATCCAACATATGCCACCTGATATCCCCCAATTTAAATTATTCATTTATATGCTTGGTTTTTATAATGTACTGTGGACGCTTTTTAACCTCTGAGTATGTTTTCGACACATACAGCCCTATAATTCCATTACAGAACATTGACATTCCCGATGTGAAACACATGATACATGCAAGTGACGGCCAACCTGCCACATCATCACCGAAAATCAGCGTTTTACCTATAATTACAAATACCATTATAATTGCTATCACACATAGTATAATTCCCAATATTGCAGAAAGTGCAAGCGGTGCGGTAGAAAACGCAAGAATACCGTCAATAGCATAAATAAGCAGACTCCAGAACGACCATTTTGTAGTTCCTGCTTTACGGTTGATATTTTCAAAAGGAATCCATTTTGTTTTAAAGCCTACCCATGCAAAAATTCCTTTTGAAAATCTGTTATATTCTTCAAGTGAAACTATTGAGTCTACCATCTGTCTTGTCATCATTCTGAAATCTCTTGCTCCGTCAACAATATCAACCTTTGATATTTTACGAATTATCTTATAAAATGAATGAGCAAAAGCAGAACGTATTTTTGATTCACCTTTTCTGTCAACTCTGCATGAAGCAACACAGTCATAATCTGTTTCAATAAGAGTCTTATACATCTCGTCCATTAGTTCAGGCGGGTCCTGAAGATCAACGTCCATAATTACCACATAGTCACCTTTTGCATGCTGTAAACCTGCGTACATTCCGGCTTCTTTACCAAAGTTACGAGAAAATGAAAGATAATTGACTCTTGAATTCTTTTCTGCGTATTCTTTCAAAATTGAAAGTGTCTTATCCTTTGAACCGTCATCTATAAATATATACTCAAATTCAACATTATATTTTTCGTTCATCTGCTTATATATTTTTTCAACCTCTTCCAAGAACAGCGGCAAGACCTCCTGCTCATTATGGCAAGGAACAATAATTGAAATTTTATCTTGTTTTTTTTCCATTATTTTCCTCCTTTATAATCTGGACTGACATATACAGACATTATACTGTTTTTAGCTCCATAAGGCTTATAGCCGTTTGATTCGATAATATTTATTTCATCAGCAATCCACTGGTCTGAATATCCTGTCTTTATAACAACAAAATCTGTGTCAATCGGTCTTGTCAGGTATTCTTCAGACAACAGATAAACCTCTTCGCGCTGTGCTATATGACAAAGCAAAAATGAATCAAATACTGCAACAGAAGCATCCTCAGGTATTGCAGAAAGAAGTGCATCTCGTCTTTGGAATTCCTTTTTACCGTTTTTATACACATCATATGAATCTGTTTTTCCGCCTATCATAGTAGCAAATGTACAAAGTGTCGCAACACTCATAAATAAAGGAACAAACTGCTTTTTCTTAGATTTTATATCATCATAATTTACAAGTGCACAGAAGATAAGACATGTTGATGTACCAAATACATACTGGAAGTCAGTATTTTTCGCATATGGATAACCTGAAGCGAGATTCATAAGAAGAAATGGTGCTACAAGGAAAAATCTCGAAAACTTTTTCGATAAAAGTGGCATAAATCCAAGTGGAACAAGCATAAGAAGGAAAAATCTGAATGATTCTTCATTAATACACTGTGTAAGGAAATAAACAGGATTCAAAACAACCGTTTTGACAACCTCAGGCAATCCTGCCTCATAGTCTGTCATGAGATTGCCGTAAGTTCTTGATGTCATTACACCCTCACCATACGCTGACATAAGGCTTGTAACTACAACAAAGTAAATACTTGAAATTGAGAAAATAAGCAATCCGTGATATTTCTTTTCCATGTTGAACAAACAGTAAAGTCCTATTAATGCAACATAAAGTGCAGCATCTTCCTTTACAAAGAGGAGAAGTACCATAAAGATATACATGAGAACCGTTTTCTTCTTCTCAATTGCATAGAAGAACCACATAAGAAGTGCAGGAAGAAATGCATTTTCATGGAAATCATAAAAGCATGGCCCTACAATTGAACAACAAAACAGATAAATAACAGAGAACGAAATTGTTTCAAGATTTGTAAAATTTCTGTTTTTGCATATAAGCATCAATGGAATTGCTCCGAGTGCAGCAAGTACAGCCTGTGATATAAGAAGCGTATTTGCTGACGGGAAAATATAATAAAATGGAAGGAGCAAATAATAAATCGGAGAAAAATGTACCGCAAAATGAGATAAAACCTTGTTTCTTTCACAAGTAGTAACAGGCTCAAATGTTTCAGCCATATAATGATACATCTGCAAGAAAATTCCGAAATCATAAGTAGCGGTCCAATATATAAGATGCTTAAAGATTGTATATACTGCAATAAATGCCGCCATACATATTGTGAAGACAATTATAATTGCATATACCGCTTTTTTAGGTAGATATTCGACAAATTTAAATCCGTTATAATTATAGCAAAACCATGTAGCTATTGCTGAAAGGAAAATAAATCCTATACAATAATAATAATTCTCGGATTTCCACAAAAATATAAACGAAAGTGAAATAGCACCTACAAATAATGATATTGCACTTATATTTGTCTTTTCTTTAAATCTGTCATGGAGATTGGTAATAAGAATAAACAGAATAAAAATAAGTCCGATAAAGCTTCCAAGAGGCATCTTTTCAATAAATTCCTGCCACATATCAATAGGATTTATTTTTTCTTTCATTTTAAAGACAAAATATGCCATTACAATGAAATATGAAGCTACCAACCGCATTATTGCAGCAGGATAATCAATTCCCTTAATATAATTCTTGACTTTTTCGATTATATTTATTTTTTCTTCATTATTTTCTGCATCTTCGCTGTTTTCGGAAGCGTCAGTATTTTCAGCAGCAGATACATCTGCAACAGCATTTGCATTGCTTTCAGCAACAGCTATATCTGTAGCAGCATTTACATTACTTTCAACAGCTGCTTCATTTTTTTCGGAAAGTTTATTATTTTCATTTTGTTTATTTTCAGACATCTCTTTTTTAACTTGTTTTTTTGATTTAGACATTTATTCGTGTGCCCTCCTTATGCTGAAATTATACGACTAATCAATCTTCTTTTGTGATATATTCGCTTATATCAAGCTGTTGACCGTCTGCCCATAATTTTTCAAGCTGATAAAAATTTCTTGTTTCCTTATAGAATACATGAACAATAATATCTGCATAGTCAAGAATGATCCATGTATTTCCGTTATCACCCTCACGTCGTCTTGGCTCGATACCTGCCTGTGAAAGCTGAAATTCAACCTCCTCAGCAAGTGTTTTTGTATGAGTATTACTTGTACCGTTTGCAATAATAAAATAATCAGCTAATATTGTAAGATCTTTTATTTCAATTGCCTGAATGTCCTCAGCGCGCTTACTGTCAAGCGTTTTTATTATCTTTTCAATCATTTCTTTCTGAGTCATGTTTTATTTCCTTTCTGTTAATAGCTGTCTATTGATGGAGTATTTGTATTTCCGTTATCTATATCTTCAAGATTATCGGATGAATTATCATTGAAATCTGTAAGATGCTCTGTAACAAGCTCTATTAAGGAACTTCTTTCAGCAGTAAGCGGAATCTGATACGGACGGAAATTATTATTTATAAGGTCAAGTGCTTCCTGCTTATGAACCGACCATACAGACTGTCTGCTGTGTCCTTCGGGATAATACCATGCTCCCTCTCCAGGAAGAAGATGTACCTGAACCTGTTCAAGATTAAGTGTAGAACCGAAATCAGCAAGCATACTGATTTCCTCAAGGCTCATATCTGTAAGAATATATCTGTTATCATAAATCTTTTTCAGATATCCGTAGAATTTTGTCTTACCCTCATCTTCAACGATATTAAGCATTTTTTTCATAGCTGCTGCAAGGAATTTACGCTGATTTTTCATTCTTGCTATATCGCCCTCGCCTTTGAATGTACGTCTGTAACGTACAAACCATTCAGCCTGCTCACCTGTAAGAACGCTATATCCTGCAGGAATTATTTTATCTCCCTCATACATCATTTGCTCGTCAAGGGTAATCGGAATTCCTCCGATAAGGTCAACAATACTTACAATATCATAGCAATTTGTTGTTACATAAGCGTCAATCGGGATACCGAAATTATCCTGAACCGCATTTACAACTCTCTGAATAGGACTTACTTCGCCATCGCCTGAGCTATATATACTGTTGAACTTTGCGGTATAGCTTGAAGTGTAATACGGCATAAATGAATCTCTCGGAATCTGTAGAACATTCATTGTTCCGTTTCCTATGTTAAACTGAAATAGCCAGTTTACGTCATTCATTTCACTGCTTTCATCAAATCCCAGAAACAGAACAGTATACTGTCCCTCAATAATCTGCGGCAAATCAAGCTTATCATCGTCTTTCTTTGTTTCTTCATTTATATCTGTAATATCAACAGCAGAAAGCTCTCCCTCTGTATCAACAAGAGGCTGCCATCTTTTCAGGTAAGTAATTATAGAAACATTTTCATTTATAACTTGTCCGTTTACATTTTTATTATATGCGATTATCGGCATATTCAAAATCATAATAACTATAAGAATAAGACTAAGGGAAATTGAACATATTTTTACCGCTAAATCCTTATAACTGAACTTATTCTTTACTCTCACAACGTTCTTTGTCATTAATCTCTTGTTATAATCAGTACCCTTTATCTGTTTTGTTCCAGAAGAATTCGCCTTTTTTTTAGAACCATTTTTTAATTTAGGCATCGAATCATTTTTTTCACGGTATACCTTTTTATTATCACTCATTCTGTTAAACCTCACTTTTCAACAGCAACATCATACTATTTTCATTTACCTCTGGTTAAACGGGTATAAAAATTATATCCCTCAAAAGTATATCTTGGAATATAACCACCCTTTTTTAGAACTGATTCTATTGAGAATTTCAATCCCTCAAGCATAGCCTCATCAATATTTGTATGAGCCAACTTTCTCATTTTATCAACATCTTTATAATCCCTGTCAGCAGACACCAGATCTGCCAGATACACTATTTCTTCAAGTCTTGACATTCCTGCTCTGCCGATTGTATGAAACCTAACGGCATTGATAATATCAATATCTTTAATCCCGAATTCATTCTTTATATAATAAGCACCTGCAATTGCGTGCCATAGTGGACGTGATTCACGCTCTTCATCAAGTACCGACAATCCGCTTTCTTCAACTAATCTTAATTGAACCTCATTTTCTTCCTCTTTACATATATCATGAAGCAGACCTGCAAAATACGCTTTTTCTGTATCTTCACCGTAAAGCTTTGCAAGAAATTCACATTCCTGCGCAACATTCACACTATGATTAAACCTTTTTTTTGAAAGTCTTTCTTTCAAAAAAGCTTTTTTGTCATTTGTATTATACACAAAAACACCTCAGTTTTTCTATAACCCAAAATTACAAATATAATTTACCTAATCTAATATATTGTACTACATTTTTATCCAAATAGCAATACCAATTTTGATTTTTTCTTATTTTTTTTCTTATTTCCGTTGAAGATACCGGAAATGGTGATGTAGTACACACTCTTATCTCTCCATATACCGATAAAAAAGATGCCTTTGAATTAAGCTCAGAAAAATCGCCCTTATTTCTTGATACACAAACTATAACTGCTTTTTTCATTATCTCTTCAAAACAATACCATTGCTCAAAACTCATTAGCATATCGCTTCCGATAAGCAAATAAATCTCATCATCAGGGTAAACCGTTTTAAAGTAATTTATTGTATATATAGTATAGCTTACTCTGTTCTGTAATAGCTCATAATCGCTTACTTCAAATTTATCATTGCTTTCAATTGCCAGTTTTATCATTTCAAGGCGGTCACGCTCTGATACATATTCATCACTTGCTCTGTGAGGTGAAATTTTTGACGGTACAAAAATAATCTTATCAAGCCCAAGCTCTTTTTCTACACTTTCTGCCAGATGTAGATGCCCTTTATGTATCGGATTAAAGCTTCCTCCGAAAATACCTATTTTCATACATTTCTCCGATAACCTTTTAAATCTTTATTTAATCTTTATATCTATTACAGGTT
This sequence comes from Ruminococcus sp., assembly GCA_015066925.1. Classification (GTDB taxonomy): domain Bacteria; phylum Bacillota; class Clostridia; order Oscillospirales; family Ruminococcaceae; genus Ruminococcus. The sequence goes on along the minus strand of SVNL01000005.1, from coordinate 25,903 downwards.
CTTTTGGATTCCTTTTAAAAAGCACAAATCTGCTTCCGATAACCTGTACAACATCTGATTCTGTTCTTTCTGCAATTTCGTCTGCCGCTTCTCTTGCAGAATATCCTGAGTTATCAAGTACTCTGAGCTTGATAAGCTCTCTTTTCTTTAATGCATCAGAAACCTGTTGGATAAGATTATCATTAATTCCACCTTTACCAACCTGAAAAATTGTTTCATAACTGCTTGCTATTCCTCTTAACGTTGCTCTTTGTTTACTTGTAAGCATAAATTCTATCCTTTCTTAGCGAACTTTTCATATAATGCTTTTAATGCCGCACCACGATGACTCAAACTATTTTTTTCTTCTGCTGACATCTCTGCCATTGTTCTGTCACCACACATAAATATCGGGTCATATCCAAATCCGTTTTTGCCTCTTTGTTCATGTCCTATTCTTCCGACACAGCTTCCGTCCACAGTAAATCTGCTGTTTTCGTCAACATATGCAATAACACATTTAAATGAAGCTTCTCTTTCTTCTTCCGGAATATCTTTCATTTCATCAAGAAGTCTGGCACATTCCTCTCCCTTAGGAGCATAACGTGCTGAATATACTCCCGGTCTGCCGTCAAGAGCGTTAACACAAAGTCCGCTGTCATCTGCAATTACGGGGATTTTTACAATATCATACACCGCTTCTGCTTTTATCATGGCATTTTCAGCAAATGTTGTACCATTTTCCTCAGGCTCAATATCAGCTCCCGCATCTTTCTGAGAAATCACTTCTATTCCCAGCGGTGCAAGAATTTCACCGGCTTCTTTAAGCTTATTTGCATTATTTGTTGCCATTACAATTTTTTTCAGCATTACTTATCTCCTCTGAATAATTTACTGAAAAATCCTTTTTTCTTTGGCTTTTCAGCTTCTTCATTATTATCATCATTTTCAGATACTTCTTCCTCAGCTTTTTCTATCTCTTCGGAAGTATTGTCATCTGTTTCAGCATTTTCAGTACCAGAAATTTCATCATCTGACACTGTTTCATCTTCCTCGGATATCTCTTCTATCTCTTCTGCTGATTCTGTTTCTTCTATATAATCGCTTAACTCTGTTTCAGATTCCGAAACATCAGAAACACTTTCAATTTCATCATCTGCAATTTCCTCAGCTGATTCTTCTTCGCTTTCAGCTTCTCCATTATCTGTATCATTATCCTCAAACAATGCGGCAACAAAGCTCTTGCTGTCGAATGGCTGAAGGTCATCAATCTGTTCTCCGACACCTACAAGCTTTACAGGAATGTTAAGCTCATTCATTATTGAAATTACTATACCGCCTTTTGCAGTTCCATCAAGCTTTGTAAGTACAATACCTGTCAATTCAGCTGTTTGACTGAAAAGTCTTGCCTGATTTACAGCATTCTGACCTGTTGTTGCATCAAGAACCAGAAGTACTTCCTTTGAGCAACCTTCTGCTTGTGTTGACATTATTCTATTGATTTTTGCAAGCTCTTCCATAAGATTTTTCTTATTATGAAGTCTGCCTGCTGTATCTATAATCAGAACATCACAATTTCTTGCTTTTGCTGCTGAAATAGCGTCATATACAACTGCACCCGGGTCAGAACCCTCAGCATGCTTTACAATTTCAACTCCTGCTCGTTCTGTCCAGACCTGAAGCTGGTCGATAGCGGCCGCTCTGAACGTATCTGCAGCAGCAACTATAACTTTTTTTCCTTCAGATTTAAGCTGATGACACAGCTTTCCAATAGTTGTTGTTTTACCTGCTCCATTTACTCCTATTACCATTATAATTGAAGGAGTTGTTGTCATATTAAGTGAAGTATCGTCACCCATCATCTCAGATACAATTTCCTGTATCAAATCCATAATAAGTGCAGGATCGGTTATTCCCTGTTCCTTAATTTTTTTACGAAGCCTTTCACATATTTCCAATGATGTTTCAACGCCTATATCGCTCATTATCATTGTTTCCTCAAGCTGTTCAAAAAGCTCTTCATCTATTTTTGTGAACGAATTTACAACTCTGTGCATTTTATTTATCATAGAGTCCTTCGTTTTTTTCAAACCTGCTTTGAATTTTGAAAAAATACCCATATATTACTCCAATCTGCTGAATTTAACAGCTGTTATTCCTCTTGAAAATCTACCTGCTCCATCTTTAAAAGCTTTGAAATTCCATCTTCCTGCATTGTTACTCCATAAAGTACATTCGCTTCTTCCATAGCACTTCGTCTATGTGTAACAAGTACAAACTGTGTTGTATCGGTAAATTTCTTTAGATATTGAGCGTATTTTCTTACATTTACTTCATCAAGAGCTGCATCAATTTCATCAAGAATACAAAACGGTGCAGGTCTTAAACATAAAATCGCAAAATATATTGCAATCGCAACAAATGACTGTTCTCCACCGGAAAGCGAGATTAAATTCTTTATTACCTTTCCGGGTGGTGCTACACTAATCTCAATTCCCGATTCAAGTACATTATCAGGATCGGTGAGAATAAGTTCAGCTTTACCGCCGCCAAAAAGTTCAGTGAAAATTGATTTGAAATTAGAATTTATAATCTCAAAGCTTTCAGAGAAAATTTTGCACATTTCCTCAGTTAGGTCTACAATAATTTTTTCAAGCTCATTTTTTGATGCTTTCACGTCGGAAAGCTGTTTCGACATAAATTCATAACGCTCAGAAACCTCTTTATATTCTTCAATTGCACCAACATTTACATTTCCGAGTGCTCTTATTTTATTTTTAATATCAGTAAGCTCATGCTGTGCCTTTGAAACATCATCAAGTTTTTCTGCTATCTGTATTGCCTCAGAGCGTGTCATTTCATAGTTTTCAAGAAGCTGTTTGATTATATTATCGTAGTCACGCTGAATTGTATTCTTTCGTTCTTCCAGGCGCATAACTTCACCCATAATTTTTTCTTTGGATTCGTTTATTGCCTTTAAACCCTTCTGAATTTCTTTTACAGCTATGTTCTGCTGATTATGAACATTCTGCCAATATACGATTTGCTTCTGATATTCCTCTGAATTGGTTTTGAAATTTTCAAGCTCGGATTTTCTCTTTGAAATAAGCTCATTTTTTTCTTCTATGATTAATTCCTGCTGCTTGACTTCATAATCAATTTTTTCATTTATTTCAGCAAATTTATCTAATGCATTCAATAAATTCTGTATTTCTTTTTCCTGAGCCTGACTATCCTTGGAAATTTCCATTTCAGCAATTTTAAGTGAAGAAATATTCTGAGTAAATTCTTCACGCTGATTATGAAGCTGTATTTTAAGCTCTTCACTCTCTGTAAGCTTTTCTTCGTATTCTTTTATCCTGCTGCATATTTCATCAAGCTTTGTTTTGTTTTCGCAAAGAATTCCTTTTGCTGTTTCTGATTTTTTATTATTTTCATCAAGCTGTCTTTTAATTTCATCAAGCTGATTTTCATTTTGATTGCTCAGTGCAATCAGACTGTTTATTTCAGAAGTAACCTGAACTATTTCATTTTCATTCTGATTTAAAATTTCTTTTGCGCCCTCTGCATCATAACGAAGCTTTTCAACTTCACTTCTTATTTTTTCAGCCTTATCTTTTAATGAATCACGTTCAAGAGTAAGCTTATCTATTTCTGCATCAAGCTTTTCAATTTCATTTTTTCTTGTGATTACACCTGCAGATTTCTGCATAGAACCACCCGTAAATGAACCTCCTGCATTAATAACCTGTCCATCAAGGGTTACAATTCTGAATTTATAACCATATTTTTTTGCAATCATAGTTGCAGAATCAATATCATCCGCAACAACAATTCTTCCGAGAAGAGAATTTATAATTCCGGAAAATTTCTCATTATAATCTACAAGACGACTTGCCAGATTGATAAAGCCTTCCTCTGAATCAAGTTTTACTTCTTTCAGCTCATAGCCTTTTACAGAAGTAAGCGGCAGAAATGTTGCACGTCCGCCCTTTTGCTCTTTAAGATATCTTATACAGCGCTTTGCGATATCTTCATTTTCAACTATTACATTTTGCATTGCACCGCCAAGTGCTGTTTCAATTGCAGCAGCATATTCCGCTTCAACATTTATATTCTGTGCAACCGTTCCGAACACTCCACCGAGTCTTCCTTGCTTTGAAGCCTTTAGAATATTTTTAACGCTTCCTGCAAATCCCTCCATATTATTTTCAAGATCAATAAGAAGCTTTCTTTTCTGCTGTTTTTCTTTAAGTTCAAACAGAGTTTTTTCAAAATCAACCTTAGCTTTTTCAAAGCCTTCCTGTCGTGATTTATACAAAATCCCATATCCATTCAGCTTGTTTTTTATCTCTGTTGATGTGCTTTTTAATTTCTCAAGCTTTTTTTCAAGCTTTCGGATATCGTTTTCATAATTTACAAAGCCGGAGCTAAGTTCTTCTTTTTTTCTGTAAATTGATTCTTCCGTCTGCTTTGTTTCAAGCAAGGTTCTTTCTGCTGCTTCTGCAGAAAATTTAATTTCACTTTCTTTAATGTACAATGCATTCAATTCATTACTGTATTTATCAAAGCCTTCACTCAGGCGTGATGCTTCGTCTTCAAACTGTTTAAACTGTTCTGTAATGATTGTAATTTCTTTTGCAATATTACTCTTTTTATTATTAAGCTCGTCAAGCTGTTTTTCAGCATTCTTTATTTCATCGCCGAGCTTTTCTTTTGCTGATTTTTCATCATTCTTTCTTGATATCAGCTCATTTATCTTTTCATTGCTGTACTTGATATCATTTTCGTATACGGCTATATCAGATTTAAGAGTAGAAGATGTCTGTTCCTCTTCAATTATTTTCTGACGATACTCCTCTGCTTTAACAGTACTTTCCTGCATTTTACGATATCCAAGCTGTATTTTTTCCTCTTCAGCCGCAATATCGTTTTCTATATTTTCATATTCGTTTTTATTTACAAGAATTTTTTCTTCAAATTCATCAAGCTTTGCTTTAAATTCATCCAAACGATGAACCCATACTGAAATTTCAAGCTGCTTTCTCTCCTGTGCCAGCTTTACAAACTTTTCCGCTTTCTCTGACTGTATTCTTAATGGCTCAACTCGACTTTCAAGCTCTGAAATAATATCTGTCAGACGCAGAATGTTTTCTTGTGCAGAAGATAATTTCTTTTCTGCCTCGTGTTTTTTATATCTGAACTTTGATATTCCTGCTGCTTCTTCAAAAATATCACGTCGTTCATTACTTTTTGCACCTACAATTTCTGCTATACGTCCCTGACCAATTATGGAATAACCGTCACGTCCAAGTCCTGTATCCATAAAAAGCTCATTTATATCCTTTAAACGAACCTGCTTGCCATTAATCATATATTCGCTTTCACCGCTTCTGTAGAGCTTTCTTGTTACGGCTACTTCATCAGCATAATCGGCAAGTGTTTTGTCTGTATTATCAATATTCAAAGTAACAGCAGCAAAACCCATAGGTTTTCTTGTAACAGTACCGGAAAAAATAACATCCTCCATTTTATTTCCTCGGAGAGTTTTAGTCGACTGCTCACCCAGCACCCAACGTACCGAGTCACCGATATTACTTTTTCCGCTGCCGTTCGGACCTACAACTGCTGTAAGTCCCTTATCGAATGTTAAACTTATCTTGTCAGGAAATGACTTGAACCCTTGTATTTCCAAAGATTTAAGATACATTAATTCACCGCCGTTCAATAATCTTTATAAATTCTGTCTGACATTCGTCAGAAATAACTTTTAACTCTATACCCTTTGCTCTAAAAAATTCTATATTACACTTCTTTTGCCCGATTGCCTTACTCAGATTTGCGGCAGGTACACTTATCTTTATGAAAGAAATATTGTCACAGGCTATCTTCATAATTTCACTGCGATAAATTCTTCCTTCACATATTTCCCTGAATGCAGGATGATAAAATCCGCCCACCATATCTTTACCGACAAATTCGCTGGCATGTAATCCGCATTTTATTACTCTGACGTTGTTCTGCTGAGCTCTGCACAAAAAATCAGCACACATTTCCACTACTTCATCAAAATCAAATGGAATAAATTCACCGCTATTATATAAATCTGCAAGACGGGTATTCTTTAAAATTACAACAGGATAAATCCTTAAAGTATCAGGCTTTATGTTCATAATCTTATTGAATGTTTCAACTTCATCAATATAATCGCTTTTATAAAGTCCAACCATCATCTGAAGTCCAAGCTCAAAACCTAATTTTCTAATAAGCTCAGAAGCAATAACTACATCAGCCGCACTGTGACCTCTGTCATTTGCTTTAAGAACCTTATCACTCATTGACTGTGCTCCTAGCTCAATAGCTGTAACGTTGTATTTTTTCAGTATTGAAAGAATTTCTTCATCAATACAATCAGGACGTGTTGATATACGGATTCCTTTAAATCCATCTTCAGTCACAAACTCCTGCACAGCTTCAAGAAGCTCCAGCATATATTCTCTCTCAATAGCTGTAAAGCTTCCTCCGAAAAAAGCAATTTCGGTATTCGCCTTATCTCTTATTGCTTCTGATGCATTCCTGCATATTTCCTTTACTTCTTCATATGTCGGAGCGCTTTGCTTTCCGCTTATAATACGCTGATTGCAAAAGCTGCACATATTCGGGCATCCTATATGAGGTATAAATACAGAAATATTACTGTGCTTCATATCCCATAAGCTCCAGAGCTTCTTTTGCAGCCATTTGTTCTGCTTCCTTTTTGCTTTTGCCTTTTCCCTTACCTATAACATTTGAATTAAGACATACTTCAACAATAAAGCTTTTATTATGGTCAGGTCCTTCCTCTGCGGCAAGAACATATTCAACCTTCTCTTCAGGATTTTTTTGAACTATTTCCTGTAATATAGTTTTAAAATCGCTGAATACTGCTTTTTTCTGATACTGTACATCATCAGGCATAAATCCAAGAATATATTTAGTAACAGGTTCAAATCCACCGTCAAGAAAAACTGCAGCTATAACTGCTTCAAATGCATCAGCAAGAATTGATGGTCTTTCACGTCCGCCTGTGATTTCTTCACCTTTACCAAGCATAATAAATTCGCCTAGTCTTATTTTCTGAGCAAAAACATAAAGTGATTTTTCACACACTAGTGAAGCTCTGAGTTTTGTTAATTCACCCTCGGCAATATGGGTAAAATTCTCAAACAGATACTTTGATACCACTATTGAGAGTACGCTGTCACCTAAAAATTCAAGTCTTTCATTACTTGTTCTGGATTTTTTCTTTTCATTTGCATATGAGGAATGTGATAAAGCCTGTATAAGATAATTAATATCTTTGAATTTATATCCTATTATTTCTTGAAACTTTTCTAATTCACTCGTCATTTTGAGGACGTTCCTTTCCTGTAGTTTTACTTACAGCTTCCGCTATTTCGTCAATAAATTTTCCGTCAACACATTTTTTTGCCTGACGAATTGCATTGAAAAACGCATTTGCATCAGAGCTTCCATGCGCCTTTATAACAGGTCTGCATGCTCCAAGCATAAGGCTTCCACCGATTTCTGTGTAATCCATCTGTTTTTTAAAAGCCTTTATTTTTCCAAGAACGAGTAATGCTGAAAGCTTACCGTTAATTCCTGATAATATATATTTCAGTTTGTTTGAAAAGAATTTTCCCATTCCTTCATAAAGCTTCAATATAATATTGCCTGTAAAGCCATCTGAAACAATTACGTTAATATCCCCTTTTGGAATATCCCTTCCCTCAATATTTCCGCAAAAATTAAGCTCTGAATCCTTTAAAAGCTTATACGCTTCAAGCTCAAGTTCACGTCCTTTGGTTTCTTCTTCACCTATATTTGCAAGTGCTATTTTCGGATTTTTTATCCCCATAACCTTTTCCATATAAGCACTTCCCATTATAGCAAACTGCAAAAGCATTTCAGGACGGCAATCATTATTTGCACCTGCATCAAGAAGCATAAACTGTCCTTTTTCAGCAGGAATAAGAGGAGCAAGAGCTACTCTCTTTACACCCTTTATACGCTTTACAATCATTGTTGAACCTACTACAAGAGCACCTGTGCTTCCTGCAGAAACAAAAGCATCTCCTTCACCGTCGTGGAGCATTTTTAGTCCAAGCCCCATAGAAGTATTCTTACCTGTTTTTACAATTTTAACAGGTTCTTCATGTATATCAAAAACCTCACTTGTATGTGCTACTGAAATTTTATCAAGACTCAAGCCTAATTTTTTTGCTGATTCTTCTATTTTGTTTTTATCACCTGTAAGTACAATCTCTACTCCAAGCTCATTAACAGCTCTTACTGCACCTTTTATTACTTCATCAGGTGCATTATCGCCGCCAAATGCATCAACAATTATTTTCATATCCAACCCTCAACAATTCTGATTTAAGTGAATTTATTGCCCTCTGTGCATAAGCTGCGTATTTTTCTTTTTTATCCTTTATACGCACATCAAGCTCAGGCAATATTCCCATATTTGCTCCCATTGGCTGAAAATTATTTTCATTATATATATCACTTATGTATGAGGATAATGCTCCTGTCATTGTATCTATCGGAAGCTTTATCTGCTCAAGTCCATTTAATTTTCTTGCCATATTAAGTCCTGCAATTATTCCACTGGCAGCAGATTCCATATATCCTTCAACACCTGTTATCTGTCCCGCAAAATATATATTCGCATTTTCTATCATTTGAAAATGAGCGTTTAATAATCCCGGACTATTAATAAATGTATTTCTATGCATTACTCCGTAACGCATGAATTCTGCATTCTGAAGACCTGTTATTTTAGAAAACACTCTTTTCTGCTCGGCAAATTTCAGATTAGTCTGAAAGCCTACAAGATTATATAGTGTTCCTTCTTTATTTTCTTTTCTAAGCTGAACTACAGCATACGGACGTTTTCCTGTTCTCGGATCTGTGAGTCCTACAGGCTTTAAAGGTCCGAAACGCATTGTATCCTCGCCTCTTTTGGCAAGAACTTCAATTGGCATACAGCCCTCGTAAACTCTGAAATTTTCTTTATCGAATTCTTTAAGCTCTGCACTTTCTGCAGTAATAAGTGCATTATAGAAGTCAGAGTATTCCTCTTTATTCATCGGACAGTTAATATAGTCCGCATCACCTCTGCCATATCTTGAGGCGAAAAATACAAGTTCCTTATCAAGACTTTCATAAGTAACAATAGGAGCTGCCGCATCGAAAAAACTAAGACCACTTCCGCATATTTTTGCAATATTTTCCGCAAAAGCGTCAGATGTAAGAGGTCCTGTTGCTATTATAATATTTCCGTCGGGAATATCCGTAACCTCATCCTCTACAATTTTTATAAAAGGGTGAGATTTTATTTTTTCTGTAACTGAATCTGAAAATTTTTCTCGGTCAACAGCAAGTGCGCCTCCTGCTTCAACAGCGTTTTCTTTTGCAGATGAAACAGTAACAGAACCTAAAATTTCCATTTCCGCTTTAAGAAGTCCTGCTGCTGACTCTAATCTTGAAGCCTTCAACGAATTTGAGCAAACAAGCTCTGCAAAGCCATTGTAATGATGTGCAGGAGTAAATTTCTTTGGTTTCATCTCATAAAGTGTAACTTCTATTCCTGCATTTGCAAGCTGCCATGCCGCTTCACAGCCGGCAAGTCCTGCACCTATTACCTTTGCTTTTTTTTCCATTATTTAAGCTCCTTTTCAAATCCGCAATCAGGCTTTTCACAAATAAGCTTACCTGATTTACCGCCCTTCTGGAACAAACTGCTTCCACAGGTAGGGCATTTTTCTTCAACAGGTACGTTCCATGTCATAAAATTACAGTCCGGATATCCTTCACAGCCATAAAAGCTTCTTCCTTTTTTCGACTTCTTCTGGATAACCTTTTTTCCGCAAATCGGACAGCTTCCTTTAGTTTCCTGAACAATTTTTTTCGTGTTTTTACATTCAGGGAATCCGGGACATGCGAGAAATTTACCAAATCGGCTGAATTTTACTACCATATTTCTGCCGCACAATTCACAAACGATATCTGTTTCCTCATCCGGTACTTTTACTCGCTTGCCTTCCATAGCGTCTTCTGCCTTGCTTAATGTTGCCGCAAAATCATCGTAAAACTCGTGAAGCGATTTAACCCAGTCCTTTTCGCCCTGTTCAACCTCATCAAGATCATTTTCCATTTTTGCTGTAAATTTTGCGTCTACTATATTCTTGAAATGCTCTCTCATAAGCTCAGTTGTAACTTCACCAAGACTTGTTGGTTTTAGCTGTTTTCCTTCATGTTCAACATAAAGTCTTGATGTAATTGTAGTTATTGTAGGAGCGTAGGTACTAGGTCTTCCTATTCCGTTTTCTTCAAGAGCTTTTATCAATGAAGCTTCGGTATAGCGTGCAGGCGGCTGAGTAAAATGCTGATTTCCGTCAATACTCTTTAACTTTACAACATTTCCTGCTTCTAGTGGCGGAAGCATCTTTTTACTTTCTTCTTCCGTATCCGATGACTCAACATACAATACTGTAAAACCGTCAAATTTAACTGAATAGCCTGATGCTCTGAACAAACAGTTATCAGCTTCAATATCAACCGAAACTGTATCAAGAAGAGCATTTGCCATCTGACTTGCAATAAAACGTTCCCATATAAGCTTATACAGCTTATACTGATCATTTGTAACACTTGATTTTATTCTGTCAGGTGTCATTTCCGGCATAGATGGTCTTATAGCTTCGTGAGCGTCCTGAGCATTTTTCTTTGTCTTGAAAATACGAGGTTCAGCCGGCAGATAATCCTTGCCATACTTCATCTCAATATATTCAGAAGCCGCTGCTCTTGCTTCATCAGAAATTCTGAGACTGTCGGTTCTCATATAAGTAATAAGACCTACTGCACCTACACCCTCAATATCAACACCTTCATAAAGCTCCTGTGCAGCTTTCATTGTACGTTTAGCTGAGAAGCCAAGCTTTCGTGAAGCCTCCTGCTGCATTGTTGATGTAATAAATGGAGGTGATGGCTGTTTTTTAGTAACTCTTTTCTTTACATTTTTAATTATATATTCAGCACCTTTAAGGCGTTCAAGAAAGACCTTTGCTTCAGCTTCATTTGCAAGCTCAAGTTTTTTTCCGTCAACGCTTACGAGGCTTGCACCGAACACCTTTCTTGACGACGGAGCAGTAAACTTTGCATCAATAGACCAGTATTCCTTTGACACAAACTTTTTTATTTCATTTTCTCTGTCAACAACAAGGCTTACCGCAACAGACTGTACACGACCTGCTGAAAGTCCTCTTTTTACTTTTTTCCACAAAAATGGACTTAATTTATATCCTACTATTCTGTCCAAAATACGTCTTGCCTGTTGTGCATTAACGAGGTCTATATCAATTTTATGTGGATTATTAATTCCGTTTTTAACTCCGCTTTTTGTTATCTCATTAAAAGCAATACGATTATTTTCATTCATATCAAGCTTTAAAAGCTGTGCTATATGCCATGAAATTGCTTCTCCCTCTCTATCAGGGTCGGTAGCAAGATATATCTTATCGCATTTTTTCGCATATTTTTTCAGATTTTTAATTACATCCTCTTTGCCCTTCATATCAATATACTGCGGTTCAAAATCGTTATCGGTATCTACACCGAGCTTTGATTTCGGCAAATCTCTTATATGTCCCATTGAGGCTATTACCTCATATCCTGTCCCCAAATATTTTTGTATTGTTTTAGCCTTTGCAGGCGACTCAACTATTACTAAATCTGGCATCTGTTACAACCCCTTGCATTTATTCTTTATTTTCTGATTGTTATTTTTTCTCTGCAATCTTATACATTTTTCCTGGTAAAGCTTTAATTATACCATATATCTCAAGCTCTGTCAAAAGTGACATAAGTTCTGACATTTCAATCTGAAGCTTTTCTGCTATTACATCAGCATGAAGTTCTTTTTCAAAAAGACATGTTATTATTTTTTTCTGTTCATCAGTTAAATCATCTGTCAGATAATCATCGACAGACTTTAATTTTTCTTTCTTTATAAAATCAATACTTTTTTTCAGAAGCGGATTTTCTTCAATCGCTATTACTTCTGCCTTAACCTCATCTTCATCCGAATTGATAACATATTCAAGAGAATGATTGACAACATCAAGTCTGCTATTATCAAAATGACGATAATAAGCACGTATATCCTCAATACCGTATATTGCAGTAGCGCCCTCTCGTAAAACACGAATATTTCCCGCAAATCTGCTGTCATAAATATCGGACGGCGGCAGACAAAATACTTCTCTGCCATTCTGAACAGCAAGCTCAGCTGTAATAAGTGAACCACTTTTTTCACCTGCTTCAATCACAATAACTCCTGACGCTATTCCTGAAAGTATTCGATTTCGCTTAGGAAAATTCTGAGGATGAGGTGATGTACCGATAGGATATTCCGTAATAAAAACTCCGCACTTTCTTATTTTATCCCTGTATTTAAAATTATCACTCGGATAATTAATATCAAGACCACATCCAAGAACAGCAACAGTTGGTCTATCCGCAGAAACAGCTGATAAATGTGCAGTTATATCTGCACCGACAGCAAATCCGCTTGCAATAATATTTCCCGATACAGCCAAATCATGACAAAGCTTTTCTTCTGTTGCCAGACTTCTATCACAGCAATTTCTTGCTCCTACTATAGAAATAATGCGGCCGCGCTCAAAAGTTTTAATATCTCCGTCATAATAAAGTATGGCAGGAGGATTATATATATGTCTTAAAAGCGACGGATACTCAGGACTTGAATAGCTAATTACGTCATAGCCCTTTGAATTACATATCTCAATAATTTCAACACATGATTCAAGCGATGTTGTTAAAGCTCTCTGCAATTCCTTTTCACTAAGCTTGTCTTTAAGAAAGCCTGACAGAATTTCTGTGTAAGCTTTAGCAGGGTCATCAAAATAACGCATTACTTCCCATATACGTTCATTTCCAATACCGAATACTCTTGTAAGCCAAAGCCAGTATTTACATCTGTACATACCATTCACCGCCTTTACGATTTAAGCTCCCACATCAAAATGCCCGCTGCCATTGCAGCATTAAGTGAATTTATAGTACCATTCATTCTGATTGTTACTTTATGGTCGCAATGCTCGGCAACATCACAAGGCAGACCATTGCCCTCATTACCGATAAAAACTGCACAAGCACCTGAAAAATCACTAGTTTTCACGTTATCCGCATCTTTATCAATTACAGATGCAAATGACGAAACATTATTTTTTTGAAGAAGTTCAAAAAGTCTTTGCGTGTCATTTACAATTGATATTTTCATTCTGAAAACCGAACCCATTGTCGAACGTATTACCTTAGGACTATAAAGGTCACAGCATTTGCACATAATTATTCCGTCAATACCCAATGCATCGGCAGTTCTTATTATCATACCCACATTTCCCGGGTCTTGAAGTTCATGAAGAACTATGTATTTTCCATTTTCTTCAAATAGAATTTCTGTTTGCTGAGGAATGGAACAAATTGCAAAAACTCCCTGTGTTTTTTCAGTTTGAGCAATTTTATTCCCAAGCTCATTTGAAATAACAATTAATTTTGTATCCTTCAAATCAACCTGAGAAAATTCATCGGAATACTTATTCATTGCATCAACTGTTACAAGAAGATGCTTTATATCCTTATCCTCTCGTATAGCGTCCTGAACAATTCTAAGCCCCTCCAACACAAATAGGCCGTATAAAAGCCTTTCTTTTTTTTGTGAAGAAAGCTTCTGATACAGCTTGATTACAGGGTTATCTTTTGATTTTATTATTTCTCCGTACAAATTTGCACCTCCACCTTTTATACACCTTTGCAATGATTAATCATATCAGCAATTATATAAATGCTGAATAATTAACCATTGCTTACGATTAAGTGTATCTACAACAAAACACGCTCTTATCAAATAAAAGCGTGTTTATCAGTTCATTAAAGAGCAGCCTTTGCCTTTTCAACGATAGCTGTAAATCCTGAAGCATCATTGATAGCGATTTCAGAGAGCATTTTTCTGTTAAGAGTAATGCCAGCCTTCTTACAGCCATTCATAAATGTTGAATAGTTCATACCATTCATTTTGCAAGCAGCAGAAATTCTTGTAATCCAAAGCTGTCTGAAGTTTCTCTTCTTCTGTTTTCTGCCGATGTATGCATAATTGCCTGACTTCATTACAGCCTGTTTAGCCATCTTGAAGTGTTTGCTCTTAGCGCCAAAGTAACCCTTTGCAAGCTTGAGAGTTTTATTTCTTCTCTTACGAGTCATCATTGCACCCTTTATACGTGCCATATTCTTATACCTCCAAAAATAAAATTACGAGAAAACAAAAATTCACTTATTACATATAAGGAACGAGTTTTTTGATTGTTGCAGCATTAGCAGCATCACAAACGCCAGCATTACGTGCAATTCTCTTACGCTTTGTATCCTTCTGTGTAAGTCTGTGTCTCTTGTTAGTATGCTGATACTTTACTTTACCGCTTCCTGTAACCTTAAAGCGCTTCTTTGCACCTGAATGAGTTTTAACCTTAACCTTTGCCATTGTATTATTCCTCCTTATTTGAACAGGTTAGTTCTTACTTAGAAACCTTTGGTGAAACGAACATAACAATGCTTCGTCCCTCCATTTTAGCGGGCTTTTCTACCGAGCCAACAGATAAAACCGCTTCTTTGAAACGCTCTAACAGCTCTTCACCCAATTGAGGATGAGCAATAGCACGCTTACGGAATCTAACGGAAACTTTCAGCTTATCACCTGACTGTAAGAATTTAACAGCCTGATTGACTTTTGTTTCAAAATCGTGTTTATCAATTGTAGAAAACATTCTGATTTCTTTAATTGAAACAACCTTCTGATTTTTCTTTGCTTCTTTTTCACGTTTTGTCTGCTCAAAGCAGTACTTTCCATAATCCATAATACGACATACGGGCGGTGTTGCCTGAGGAGCGATTTTTACCAAATCCAGATCCTTATCGTATGCGATTTTTTGCGCTTCTTTGGCTGAAATTACGCCAAGCTTAGTTCCATCAGCGTCGATTACGAGAACTTCTTTATCTCTTATCTCTTCGTTGATTTGCAGTTCCTGTTTGCTAATAGCCAGCACCTCCAAAAATAAGATAAAAACAAATGTGAGTGCAGAAATCAGCCCTGCACTCACACAATAAGTTCACAATAAAAATGAAAATATTGACCGTTTAAGTGTTTACCAAACGGTGAGAACAGCACGTTCTGCTTTGTTTACTCAAATAGTATACTACATTTCCATTTATTTGTCAATACCATTTTTATATTTTTATCATATTTAACTTAATCTGCATCAAAAACCGATTTTAATTTATCCCAAAGCATAAATCTCACCTTAAATTTCTTTGGTTTTTCCATAATTTCTATTTCCTCTTCGCTAAAAAAATCTTCTTTTACTTCTTCCGATTCAGTTACTTTATCTGCAACAGGAATACAAAGAGGCGGATACATTACACACCACCAGTTATGTCCCTCTGCTTCACCTATTTTGATACGCAAAGCTTTATACATACCCTTAGGCATTGTAATATCACCATATTGTCTTTCATTAAAATATATATTATCTATTTCTGCTGTTACGGAATAATCAAATCCGTTTTCATATATCACGGCTTGAGCAATTTTTTCAGCTTCAGCAAGACCATCCTCAGCATTTTCCACAGCCTTTTCTAGCGATAAGCTGCTGCCGAATATTTCTTCGGAATGTTCAAGAAGAGTATCTCGCACGCAAAGCTTTAAACGCTGATCTTCATCGCTGTCGGAATTAGCAAGAATGTGTATTCTTAAAACATTATTTCTGAGATTATCAAGCCTTTGACCTGTAACAACAAAATTGGATATAAGTATTGATGCGATAAGACATACTGAAAAAATTTTCAGATTAATATTGATTTTCATTTCTGTCACCTCGTTAATAAGAATTGACAGAAATTACCTTTTTATTCAGTTATTATGAAAAGCTTATTGTTTTATCGTTACCAATTATGCCGAAATAGCTTTCACCAACATTGAATTTTATTTCATTGCCATTTATATCATATATCTTTATAGGTGAATTTTCGGTTTCCTTAGACCATTCAATCAATTGAATTTTTCCGTTTGTAGCATAATATCCTGTACCGCTTCCTACAAGCTGAACATCCATAAGATATCCATCTCTTGAAGTGATTGAGGTCTGAACAGCAACTACATTTTCAAAATTAAGCTGCTGATTGGTAACTCCGTCCATATGTGGATTACCTGAATGTTTTTTATAATATGTTTTTTCATCAGCATTATATTCAAATGTACTGAAATAGCTGTCAGAGAATTTCAATGTCAACTCACTGCAATCAAGTGCACCTTCGGTTGAAGCACTTTCTCCCTCAGAAACAAAGCTAAGTCCTCCACCGATATTCTGAGCGTTTACATCTGTTCTGAAGCCATGTGATTCAAAATGCTGTTTAAGCTCAGAACCACGAAGATATCCTGTATGCTCGGAATCATATTTTCCGACACGATTTTCATCACGATAAAAAAGTCCTGTTTCAGAAGCACCATCAAGGTGGTCAATTCCTGTGCGATTTAATGTTTCAAGAGCGATTGTCTGGTCAGAACCCCAATGGCAATAAACAGCGTCAAGACCCAGAGATATAATCGGATAATAATATCTGCAGCTTCTTACCGAGCAGACATCAGGAACATTTGTATAATCGGCATAAACAGCCATAAGACGTGTTATTCCGCCTTCAACAGGAACCTCATAGATGATATCGGCTTCGGTTATTCCATACTGAGGCAAAGCTGCTTTAAGATTATTTACCATAATTGCAACAGGTCTTTTTCCTACAGCATCGCTGTTATATCCATTTTCACCTGTAAGAGGGTTAACACTTCCATTAACAGGTTGCACCTCTGTCGGAGCCTCTGTAGCAGCCTCAGTTACTTCTGAAACTTTACTTGATTCTTCAGTTTTTGTTTTTTCCTTATTTTTCTTACAAGCTGTTACATTTGCCAGCATTAAAGCTGATAATATAACACAAAAAAGTCTTTTAGTCATAGTTTTTTCCTTCTTTTAATTAATTTTGCATACATTGCCACATTTAAAAATTATTAAGATAAGCACTCACAAGATACAGCGAACCGCAGATTACAGCAACACCGTCATTCTTCTTGGCAAGAGCGATTACTTTTTTTATTCCGTCACTGTAATTCATATAATCCGTTTTACATTTTCCGCAGATATATCCGCAAACATTTTCAGCAGGCACACAGTTGTCCGAAAAACCGTCAACACAGCATATATATGCTGAAATATCGCAAAGACTATCCGCAAACGAAAAATAATCCTTATTTTCACTTACACCCAGTGCAGCGTATACAGTTTTATTATTTTTTTTAAGCACCGATATCAGTGCCTCTACTCCCGAAGGATTATGCCCTCCGTCAACAATAATATCAGGCTCACCTTTTATAAGCTGTATTCTTCCTCTGACAGTTGTTTCGGATATTGAACTGCGAATAACATCTTCGGAAATATCAAAGCCGTGAGATGCAAGAATTTCACAAACCTCCAACGCTGTAACGGCATTATAAATCTGATGAATTCCGCCCATTGCAGTAGCGAATTTCCTGTTTTTATACATAAACTCGTTTCCACATATATCAATTTTCAGCGGAATAATTTCTTTCTCATTTATTTCCGTCAGAGGTGCGTTCATCTCTTCTGCTTTTTCTCTCACAATACATTTTGTTTCATAAACATTATCAACAGACAAAACAGTATTACAATCTTTTTTTATTATTCCTGCTTTCTGCCGTGCAATTTCAGCAACTGTATTTCCAAGAACAGCTGTATGGTCAAGAGATACAGATGTAATAACCGATACAATCGGCTTTTTTATAATATTAGTTGAGTCCAGAAGTCCGCCTATCCCGGTTTCAAGCACAACAATATCACATTGTTCCCGCAAAAAATAAAGCATTGCAATTGCCATTGTAATTTCAAACTGAGAAAATTCATCAGAGCTTACTCTGCTCTTTACAAATCCGCAAATTTCAGCAATTGAAGCTTCATCTATTTCCTTTGAATTAATCCTTATTCTGTCGGCATAATGCGTTACATACGGAGAAGTGAATTTTCCCGTTCTATATCCTGATTTTTCAAGAATATCGGAAATATACTCAAGAGTTGAGCCTTTTCCGTTAGTTCCTGCAATATGAATAAATTCAAGCTTGTCCTGGGGATTATCGAGTGCCTCAAGCAATCGGCTTATTCTTAATAAATCGTTCACTCTAGTTCCTGAACGACTAAACGAATTAATAAAGCTTTGTGCTTCGCAAAAATCCATAAATATATTTGCCCCTTCATTTTTTCGTTTATATAATTATAACATACTTTGCCTATGATTGCAAGATTTTTATTAATACAATTTATAGTAAATGATGATATCCACGATATCGCACATTTTTTTAATTAGTATATCGCGGATGCAGTCCCCTAAATTTATTATTTATGTTTTTGATAATTGTTGACATATCATATTAGAAATGCTAAAATATCAGTATATACTATTATTTAAGGATTGATAATATGTCACTTAATTCAACACCTACAGCAAACAGAATACATATAGGCTTTTTCGGTAAAAGAAATGCAGGCAAATCAAGTATAGTCAATGCTGTTACAGGTCAGCAGTTATCAATTGTTTCCGACACAAAAGGAACTACAACTGATCCTGTTTTTAAATCTCTTGAACTATTACCACTCGGTCCTGTTACTGTAATTGATACTGCTGGATTTGATGATGAAGGAGAACTCGGGAGCCTCAGAATTCAGAAAACCATGCAAATTTTAAATAAAACCGATATAGCAATTCTTGTTGTTGACGCTCTTGCAGGACTTGACTCTTTCGACAAACAGCTTATTGATATTTTTGAAAAAAAATCAGTACCATATTGTATTGTTTATAATAAATCCGATCTTCTGGAAAGCGTTCCTGATGAAACCGATAAAACAATTTATGTAAGTGCTGTAAGCAATTATAAAATTTATGAACTGAAAGAAAAAATTACGAAAATTATTCCTCAGGATACCCTCAATAAAAGAATCGTCGCTGATTTAATAAATCCACTCGATCTGGTTATACTTGTAATCCCGATTGACGAATCTGCACCTAAAGGAAGACTTATTCTACCTCAGCAACAGATTATCCGTGATATTCTCGAAATCGGTGCTTGCGCATTGACAGTCAAGGATACGGAATTTAAGGATATAATCTCAACTATCGGCAAAAAACCTGCTCTTGTTATCACCGACAGCCAGGTTTTCGGAAAAATTTCAGCTGAATGTCCTGATGATATACCTCTTACTTCATTTTCAATTCTCCTTGCCAGATTTAAAGGATATCTTGAAACTGCAGTAAAAGGTGTAAAGGCAATTGAAACACTGGCTGACAATGATACTGTTCTTATATCCGAGGGCTGTACGCATCACAGACAATGCAATGATATAGGTACAGTAAAGCTGCCGAAGCTTCTTACTTCTTATACAAACAAAAAGCTGAATTTCGAATTTACTTCAGGAAATGAATTTCCTCAAAATATAAGTAAATATTCTCTTATAATTCATTGCGGCGGCTGTATGCTCAATGAGCGTGAGGTTAAATATCGTATGAATCATTCAGTTTCATGCAATATTCCATTTACAAATTACGGCACAGCTATTGCTTATATGAATGGTATACTCAAAAAAAGTCTTGTTATGCCTGAATTTAAGGATATAATATGAGCATCTAACAAATCTGATATTGACTATTAAGTTAAATCTTGGTAATAAATAATTCTATAAAAGGTACTTTTTTGATATTTATATCTGAAGTACCTTTGTATTTGTTATGACATTGGTCATTGCAGCATTTCGTGTTATAATAAACGAAACGATAAATTCAAACTTATATGACAATATAAATATTCATTAAGAGAACCACTTTTAAAAAATTCCCTTCAAAAAGTTCTATATCGTCTTATAATTTTCGATTTATACTTACATATATAATAAATTCTAAAATTCCAAAGAGTTTCTATTCTCTTTGGAATTTTCTTTGGCTTTCTGACTTTAAAATCCGTTTTTTCATAATATTAAAAAATATTTTAGAAAAATTTAAAAAAACTCTTGACTTTTGCAATGTAAAGTGGTATACTTTAAATTGTAAAAGCGTAAAGCGCTAAAAACAGATTCAATTATGCAGAAATGCATTGTTAATGATAGGAGAATTAATTATGATTATTGTATGTAAAAATACGGCTTCACAGGAAAAAATTAATGCACTTATTAAAGAGCTTGAAGATAAGTCATTACAAGTGCATTGCAGTATAGGAACATTATCAACTATTCTTGGTGTTGTAGGTGATACTTCAAAGCTTGATATTGAAGCACTTGAAGCAAATGAAATTGCAGAAAAAGTTCAGCGTGTATCCGAGCCTTATAAGCTTGCAAACCGTAAATTCCATACGGAAGATACTATCGTTGATGTGAACGGAACAAAAATCGGTGGTGGATTTTTCGGTGTAATGGCAGGTCCTTGTTCTATCGAATCTGAAGAACAGATTATAGGCTGTGCAAAATCAGTGAAGGCAGCAGGTGCAAACTTCCTTCGCGGCGGTGCTTTCAAGCCTAGAACTTCTCCATACGCATTCAGAGGCTTGAAAGAAAGAGGTCTCGAACTTCTTCTTCTCGCAAAAAAAGAAACAGGTCTTCCTATCGTAACTGAACTTATGAGCCTTGAACATCTTGACCTTTTCAATGATGTTGATGTAATTCAGATTGGTGCAAGAAATATGCAGAATTTCGAAATGCTTGCTGAACTCGGACACTGCAATAAACCTATTTTACTTAAAAGAGGTCTTGCAAATACAATTGAAGAATGGCTTATGAGTGCTGAATACATTATGTCAGGCGGAAATGAAAATGTTATTCTTTGTGAAAGAGGTATTAGAACATTTGAAACTGCAACAAGAAATACATTTGATATTTCTGCAGCACCTTTAATTCATCAGCTTACTCATTTACCAATCATAATGGATCCAAGTCATGCTACAGGAAAATCTTCATTAATAAAGCCACTTGCAAAATCAGCTGTAGTTGCCGGAGCAAACGGTCTTATGATTGAAGTTCATCCTAACCCTGAAAAAGCTCTTTGCGACGGAGCACAGTCTGTTACTCCGGAAGCATTTGCAGATATAATGAACGATGTTAAAACACTTTGCCATTTTGAGCATAAAATCATATAGTTTTCGGAGGACTTAATGAATATACTTATAGTAGGACTTGGTCTTATCGGTGGCTCACTATGTAAATCACTAAAAAAATATACCAAGCATATGGTTATTGGACTGGATAAGAATAAGTCAATAGAAAATCTTGCATTTCTCGATAACAGTATTGACGAAATATTTGACGGTAATTACGATAAAATTGATTTGATTATTATATGTCTTTATCCCGATGCAGCAGAAAAATATTTTCAGTCAATTGCCAAGATGCTTAAAAAAGATACGGTAATAACCGATGTTTGCGGAATTAAAGGTTCTTTTGCACAGAAAATGAATGAAATTGCAACAGATAATTCTCTTAGCTATGTCGGAATTCATCCTATGGCAGGAAGAGAATTTGGTGG
Organism: Ruminococcus sp.; assembly: GCA_015066925.1. Lineage (GTDB taxonomy): Bacteria > Bacillota > Clostridia > Oscillospirales > Ruminococcaceae > Ruminococcus. The sequence continues at coordinate 4,180 of SVNL01000005.1, read as the reverse complement.
ATATGCAAATAGTGTCACCGACCTTTTTAAGAATTCGAATTTTATCATAACTCCTTTTGAAAACAGTAAAACCGAAACAGTTGAAATGCTTAAGGAGCTAGCATTGAAAATAGGTGCAAAAAAACTTGTAATAACAAGTCCCGACGAACATGACAGTATTATTGCATATACTTCACAGCTTGCACATATTGTATCAAGTGCATATGTAAAAAGCCCTATAATAAATAAAGAATGTGGTTTCAGTGGCGGCAGCTTTCAGGATATGACTCGTATAGCAACAATGAATGAAGAAATGTGGTCAACATTATTTTTGCAGAATAAAGAAAATCTCCTGAACGAACTTAATATTCTTATAAATAACCTCACTGAATACAGCAAGGCTCTTGCTGATGAAAATAAAGAAAAGCTTTCATCACTCATTAAAGACGGTCGTGAAATTAAAGAAGAAAATCTCAAAAATCGTTTAGGACAACCAAATTAACGTATATAATAATTCTCCCGTAATTTGAATTTACAGGAGAATTATTTTTACTCATGATAATTTTATCTGATATGGTATTGACAGAAAATGAAAATTATTGTATCCTATTAATTGAATTGTTCAACCGATTTTTTATTGTTTTTAATTGTCTTACAGATACCAGACCTAAAAAGGTCTTATTGCTTGCTATAGCTTGTATATGCAATAAAAAATCTGAAAGGAAAGAAAAATGAAGCTTAATGACAAAATTACAAAAGCATGGGATAAATACCTGACTGCTGAGCATATTGACTATGGATATGATATTAACCCGGAACATTTCTCCTATGCAGTAAACTCAGCTTCAATTTCTCCAAATACGCCTGATATAACCGATGTTACAATACTCGTTGATGAGCGTGGATTTCATTGCAGATTCAGCTGTAATGAGTTTAAAATCAGACCGGATTATACTTACGAAGCTATAAGTCTTATTAATAGAATTAATGATACTATTCCATATGGAAAATTCATACTTGACCCAGATTATAATGAAATTTATTTTTCATATGACTGCTTTATATCGGTAAGCTCTCAGCTTTCTAACGAGCTTTTTGATATTATAATTCAAAACGGTATTTTTTTTGTTAATCGTTTCTATCCGTCAATCTATCCCATTTCAACAGCTAATTATAATTAGAGTTTTCGTCTGTAATCATAAAAGAAAAAGTTCGGTTTAAACAAAATGGTTATAAAGAAGTAACTCACAAAGAAAGTCATTCTCTTTGTGAGTTATTATATAATGTGAGTGCTACAAGCTGGAATTTGTCGGTTTGTTTTATCTCGTTTTATCATAGTAATGCGAAATATCTATCTTTCATTATCGCCACATCATAATTCAAAAAATACGGTTGTAGTTTTTCGTAAAACTCTATAAATTTTTCTTTAGTAAAGAAAACAATATCACAGCCTCTGTCATCATATATGGAATATATACACTCATTTTCAAAGGATACGAAACTGATTCGATTTTCATGTCCGAAAACATTTAAATGTATATACTTATTATGATTTAGTTTTTTGTTATCCATATAGCAAATGATTCTATGCCTATGAATATCATCAAAATCATCATTTGTTTTTAAGTCCTTGAGAACTAAATGACGATATTTGTTAAACAAAACTCTTGTAAACTCAAGCTGTTTCTTTACATAAATCGGAAAATTACGCGTATATGGTTCTTGATTAGCTTCTCCATCTTTAAGAAAATCTTGTTCGTAAAAATCATAAAATATTGCATCAATACCATTTGCAAATAGTATATCAAAAATTTCCATAGCACGTTGTTCTGCATTTTGCATATATTCTTCGTCTGTATCGCCAATTCCCAACTCACAACGCATAGCAAGATTATTGTTATAAAACCATGGTTCAAGATATGTAAAGTTCCTATCACATATTTTGTTTTCTACAATCACAGCTTCACCTCCCGTATTTCGTAACGTTTTGATATAAATATCATAACAAAGGCAAAGGCACTTCTGACATACATATCAGAAGTGCCTTTTACAAAACTTCTTTATCGACCGTCTGCGTAAGCCGAACTTTTTTAATAAAAATTATTCTTTGTTTTCATCAGAAGCGTCATCAACCACTTCAGCTTCAACAATTTCCACATTTTTTTCTTCTGCAGTAGCTTCAACAAAACTTTCATTCAGAGTTCCGCAAGAAGCACAGAATTTATCGCTTTCGCTGATTGTTTTACCACATTTTGAGCAAATATGCTTGTTTTCAAGTGTAAGAAGCTCTGTATTAAGCTCATCAAGCTTTAATTTAGCTTCAACGATAGAATTAACAATTTCTGCATACGCTTCATCAGGTGCATCTGCATTAAGCTCAAAATATTTCTGACCTATAGATGCATACGCCTTATTAATATCAGAATTATATTTATTTATTTCTTTTTTAATTCTCATCTTATCAGCAGTTTTCTTAGATGTTTCAGAAACATTCTTAGCACCCTTTTCAACTGAATCTACAAGTGTGTCAGCTACATCTTTAACCTTATCAAAAAAACCCATAATTAATGACCCCTTTCGATTAATATTTCATTTAAAAGACAATCATATAAACTGTCTTTTTATTATTTTAGCACAAACTCTCATAAATGTCAACATAAAATATATCAAAATATAATAACAATTATATTGACTTGTATGAATTGATATGATAAAATACTTATAAAGATTGCTTTGGAGGTTTGAATATGAACTGCTGTGATTTAATAAATAAAACAAAACGCAAAAAAAAACTTACTGAAAACGAAATTCAATGGCTTGTTAACGAATATACAAACGAAAATATTCCTGATTATCAGATTTCTGCATGGCTTATGGCTGTATGTCTCAATTCACTCAGCGACGATGAAACTCTTGCTCTTACTCTTGCTATGCGTAATTCAGGTGATATTCTCGACCTTAGTAATATAAATGGTATAACGGTTGACAAACACAGTACAGGCGGTGTCGGTGATAAAACAAGCCTTATTATTGGCCCTGTTGCTGCCGCTTGTGGTGTTTATGTTCCGAAAATGTCGGGACGAGGTCTGGGACATACAGGTGGTACTATTGACAAGCTTGAAAGTATAAACGGTTACCGAACTGAACTGAGCCTCAATGAATTCATTAATATCGTTAATAAAACAGGTTTTTCAATTGTTTCTCAAAGCGGCAAGCTGTGTCCTGCTGATAAAAAGCTGTACGCATTGAGAAACGCAAGTGGTACTGTAGACAGCATTCCACTTATCTGTGCAAGCATTATGAGCAAAAAACTCGCTGTTTCTGCTGACTGTATTCTTCTCGATGTCAAATATGGTTCAGGTGCTTTTATGAAAACATATGACGATGCTAAAAAGCTTGCTGATATTATGACAAGAATTGGCAATATGGCAGGTAAAAAATGCTCTGCTATGGTTACGGATATGAATATTCCTCTCGGAAGAAATATCGGTAACGCTCTTGAAGTTGCAGAAGCTGTTGAAATACTTAAAGGCAGATGCAATGGTAAGCTTTATGATTTATGCCTTGACCTTTCAGCTAAAATGCTTGAGCTTGCGGGAAAAGGAGATTTCACCTCATGCAAACAAATGGCTTCTGACGCTATTACTAGCGGAAAAGCTGCAGGAATACTCGAAAAAACAATTGAACTTCACGGCGGAGATGCCCGAATTGTCAATGATACTTCTCTCCTTCCACAACCTCGCTATTCTCATAATGTATATGCGGAAAAAAGTGGAATTATTCAGAAAATGGATAGTGAAGAAATAGGTATGACATCACTTATTATCGGTGCAGGCAGAAAAAACAAGGCAGATTCTATTGATATGTCGGCCGGAATAATTATCGAAAAAGAATGCGGCGAACACGTTCAAAAAGGTGATCTGCTTCTTACACTGTATTCTTCTTCAATAACAGATTTTTCTGAAGCAAATCGTCGTGCTCTGAACTCAATTACAATTGAATAAAATTAAAAAGCACTTTTGTTAAAAAAACAAAAGTGCTTTTATTTACAGTCAAGTAAAAAATTCTGTTGATATATAATTAATGTGTCCTCAATAACCGCCGTCAGGCGGTTATTGCCCCGAACTTCATTCGGGGAGCGCAAATTCTTTACAATATGAGGAATTTGCGCATCACATTCATTGATGTCAAGCTCATTTTG
>SVNL01000052.1 GCA_015066925.1 Ruminococcus sp. | reverse complement strand
CGATTGCTGAAATGAGTTGCTTTTTGTTTTTCATGATAAAAAACTCCTTTTTTATAAATTTTATTTTACTCCGTTTATGACGGAGCTTTAAACTTTGTTTGGGTTACTGTTTAAAGAATACGGAGTTGATTTTATAAAAACGGGGTATTTTTAAATTTTTTTGGAAAATTTTTATAAAATTATAAAAATGAGGCAACAGCCTGAATTCAAAGCTGTTGCCTCTGTATTAATGATGGGAGTCAGGTAAATCGGGATGAATAATTTTAGCTTGCGGAACGTGTGGAGGTTCCTCAGGAATTTTTTTGTCATTATGCTCATTGTTGCTATCCTTATCCTTAGGCGGAGGTGGCACAGGAGTGTTATTGTTAACCTCAGGCTTTATCGGAGGTTTAATATCCGTATCCGCTTTATCTGGAGCAGGAATAGTTGAATCGTGAGGTAACGGGGGAGGAGTATCTTCTTTATGAATAGGCTTTTCATCTTCAATTACAGGCGGAACGGGAACCAAAGGCGGATTATCAGTCGGCTTTTCAATAATCGGCGGAGCTTCTGTAGTAACCGGTACAGTAGTAGCAGCAGGCTCATTATTTTCAGCTTCATTTTCATTTACCGCAGGTTTATTCGGCTTATTATATTCCTTCATATCATTTACATTTACATTAAGATTCTGATTTGACTTTGGAATTTCTTTTTCAAGCTCGTTTTTAAAGGAATCATAATTTTCGGAATCATTTGTAGAAATATAAAGTTCAACCGTATCGCCGTCTGAAATATAGCCTTCCTCGATTTCGATTTGCAGAATTTCATTTGCGGCAGTAATTTTGTCCTTGCCTTTTCCGTCGTACATTTTTATTATTTCTTCACCCGAAACGTTATTACTTTCAAGATACAGAACTTTTCCTTTTTTATTAAGAGCAATTTTCACGTCAGCCTCGGAAGAAATGAGAATAGTCGAATATGCCTTGCAGTTTTTGAGATAATACAGATAACCTGCTGAGGCGATAAGTGTAAGACAAGCGGCAGCTGCCAGACATTTTTTCATTATAATGCGTGCGGGAGTCTTATTGCTGTTAAATTTGCCCATAATAATCGGATTTTCAACTGTCTGACCGACCTTATAATTTAAATTTGCGGCTTTTACAAAGCATGAGTTTTCATCAATAAGAACAACATAAGCCTCATGACATTCCATTACGATATATTTCATTTACCTTCACCACCCTTTAAAACCTGCATTATATGTCCTCTCATAATTTCATAGCCGTTTGTGCAGATAAGAAGCACTGCAACGAGATATCGGCGATGTCTTTCAAGCGATTTGCGTTCTACATCAGCGCCAACAGCCAGCTTTGCAAGAGGAACTCGTTTTGTTCTTAAAAAATCTTCCAGTATTTCAGGATTATTTTTTGCATATACTACTGCTTTTCTGCAAATATCAAGTGTTCGCTGCTGTCTTGGAGAATTATCCGCAACATCATTCATAGAAACTCCGAATTCACGCATTTGTGAAGAAAGCTCATCAATTTCCTGTTTAGTTGCTTCTCGTATTTCATTTTCCTCGTAATCATTATGATTATCCTGTAATTTATCTATAAGATTTGTTTTATCGTCATCGGGAGTATCGAGTGAAATCTGTGATTTGTTTTTTTTCTCCTTGCGATAATAATCTATTAATCTGTTTTTTATATGTAATGCAGCAAATTTCAGAAAAGAACCCCTGAGCTTCGAATAACTGTTTATTGCTTCATAAAAAGCGAACATTGCAATACTCAATTCGTCATCACTTATATCGGGTGAACGCTTCAGAAATTTTGCTGTTTCTGATTTAATGAAAGGCATATAGTCAGAAATAAGCTTGTCTGCAGCTTTACTGTCTTTTTTAGCTTCATAAACCAATGAAATTATCTGATGTCCATTAGGTTCCATATCTGCCACCCCCATATTATTTATAGTTTACGCAGGCGTTTGCTGAAAAACGGGGTATCTTCAAAAAAATTTATATTTTATATTGATTTGATATCCTATTGTATATTATTTTCAGACGTTCCGACAAATATTTAAGGTGATACCTCTGCTATGCGTATTCCTCGGATTTACTGAATTAATTTTAACATATACCTCAAAAAAGGTCAATAAGCCTTGACATACATTTTCCATTATTTTGTATTGACATTTTATTTAAACTATAATAAAATTATAGTGGTATTAATTAATAATGTATGGGTGTGATTTCAGTTTGAAAAAATTTATTATATTTTTGTCATTATCATTTTTATTGACTTCGCTTTCTGTAGGGTGTAATGATAAAAAAGAGGGAAAAAAGAAAAATACAAATAAGCCTGAATCTTCGGCTGTTGAAGCTTCACAGGAGGTAACAGAGGCTGATAAAAGTGCAGCCGCACCTTTGATTTCAAAGCCTGAGCTTGTAATTCCGCACAATGTCAAGCCTGCACAGGGGAGCTATGTCGTAGATAACGCTAAGCTTCTGAGTGATGAAGAGATTTCAAAATGCAACGATTATGCCGAATGGATTTATGAAAATTATCTTATAAATATATGTATTGCAACCTGTGATGAGCTGGGTGAATTATCTCCGTATGACTATGCTAAGAATATCTATACACAGCAATACGGCAGTCTTGGAAGCGGTATGGTTATTCTCATAAATAACGCTACAAACAATGATTTGATTTACAAGCAGGGAAGATGTGAGAATATTGATAAAACTGCCGAAGATATTTCTATGCTTAGCGCTACGAAAATGATTGTTGAATATAACAGCTACGGCTCTGCAATAATTGAGCTTATAAAGCTTGCAGAAACTCTTCCTAAGTGTGTATGCGACAATAGCGGTGTTTTCACACCTGAGGATATTAATTCGCTTGAGGAGCTTTGCGGCGATAAAAATATTTCCATACTTGCAACAAAAAATTCCTCGGAAAAATCAGATGAAGAAATATGCGGTGATTATTTTAAAAGACGCTTTGCGGATTCCGATACATCGGATAATACGTTGATTTTTCTTAATACGGCAACAGATAAGTTTACTGTAGTAACTGATTTGACAAAGGATTACGAAAATCAGATACAAAGCTGTAATAAGCTTGCGGCGGCAAAAAATTATACAGAAGCCTGTAAATCAATGATTACGTTTTTCGTTGAATAGAACGGAGCTTTTTATGGATTACAAAAAACAAAATAATGATATTATACTGAAGCAAGCCGATTTTGATTTAGCAGAAACGCTCGACTGCGGACAGGCTTTCAGATGGAAGCAAATTCAGACCGCAGACGGCTTTGATACTACATATTCGGGATTTTTTCTCAATAAGCCACTCACAATTTCACAAAAGAATGATATATTTGCCTTTCATAATACTACGGAAAGCGATTTTCTGAATATATGGGCGGATTATTTCGACCTGAATACAGATTACGGTGAATTGAAAAATACATTTTCTTCGGATAATACCTTGAAAAAAGCCTGTGAATTTGCAGGAGGTATAAGACTGCTCAAACAGGATAGCTGGGAATGTCTATGCTCGTTTATTATTTCCCAGAACAATAATATTCCCCGTATCAAAGGTATTATATCCAGACTTTGTGAGCATTACGGAGGATTTCCAACCCCAAAACAGCTTGCGGCTGAAACTGTTGAAGGTCTTGATTATCTTCGAAGCGGATTCAGAGCAAAATATATTATCGACGCTTCTCAAAAGGTAGCTTCGGGTATTGTTGACCTTAATAACATTGCTGATATGGATATTCAGGAAGCAAGACAGTCGCTTATGCTTATTAAGGGTGTAGGCAAAAAGGTTGCCGAATGTGTGCTTCTTTTCGGTATGTACAGAACTGAGGCTTTTCCTGTTGATGTATGGATTAATAGAGTTATGCAGGAATATTATCCGCAGGGAATTCCTGATTGCGCAAAGAATAATTGCGGTATTGCACAGCAGTATCTTTTTCACTATGTAAGAAATTGTTCTGACAATTGATTATTTCACAATTTTTGTCTTGTTTTTTTAAAAATTATTTGATATTATATGAGTATTGGGGATTGAATTTTTTAAGGAGGAATTATAAATGGTTAACATGAGAGGAAAATGGGCATTTATAACAGGGGCAAGCAGAGGAATAGGCTATCTTAGTGCAGTCTTTATGGCACAGCAAGGCTGTAATCTTATTCTTCACAGCCGTAAAAAAGCAAATTCCGAAAAGGTAATTGAAGAAGTACGTAAGCTTGGGGTTCAGGCTTACGCTGTTGAGGCAGAGCTTTCAGACATAAGCTCAGTTGAAAATATGCTCAGCGAAATTGACAAGCTTGGTGTAAACGTTGAAATTGTTCTGAATAATGCAGGATATCAGATTGCATACAGAACAGATTATTTCAAAACTCCTGTTAATGATTACACTGAGAGCTTTTTGATTAATACTGTTGCTCCTGCTGTAATTTGCTATCACTTTATGCCTAAAATGATTGAAAACGGTTTCGGCAGAATCGTTAATACTACAAGCGGCATAAGACTTGAACCGGAGCAGGCTGGATATTCAGCAAGTAAAGCCGCACTCGACAAAATCACTATTGATTTGGGTTCTAAAATTCAGGGTACGGATGTTACTATAAATCTTGCTGACCCGGGTTGGTGCAGAACTGATTTGGGTGGTCCGAATGCTCCTAATTCACCTGAAAGTACAATTCCGGGTATACTCGTTGGTGCTTTCATTGACGACAAGAAATCAGGCAGACTTTTTGCCGCACAGGACTTTGCAGGTAAATCACTTGAAGAAGCTGTAAAGCTTGCTCAGCTTCAGGATAGTCCATACTGATTTGAATAGTATATTTTTATGTTTTAAACAGCAGGTTGCTCTAAGAGTAATGACTGTATAGAAGTGAATTTGGGTATCGGGCGAAAAACCGATACTCTTATTTTTTATTGCAAATTGCCAAATGGTAGCCGCATTTTTAAGCTTTCTGCTGTTTTTCCATGTATTGTTGCAAAAAAATACAAAATATGATATTATAAAAAATATAGGGCATCTCTAAAAACCTGTTTGATTAAAGAAAAAGAAGATAGGTGCGGCAGCTGCAAGGAAACCTTCCGAAGGCGTACTATCGTACTACAAGGGAGGTCGACGATGCAGATGTCGTGCATATCTGTTTTTTCTCAAAAGAGGTTTTTAGAGGTGCCATATAATTAATTAGAGGTGATGAAAATGAATGAAAATGATTTACAACAGCTTTCGGAGCAGATTGAAAACAGAATATCACAAATGGAAAATAAGGAATACGAGTTTCCAAAAAGATTTTCTGCAAAAGACTATGTAATAACATTAGTGGTAGTAGTAATATGCTTTGCGTTTATTATTTACGGTGCATTTCTTAACTGAGTTTCGGAGGATACAATATGAATAATTCAAATAAACAAATTGAAAAAGAAGCTTTTTTCGGAATTGCACCAATACTGAAAAATGAAAAGCTTTACGGCTTTCTTGATGCATTGCTCGTTTTATCGGGTTACTGCATTGCAACCTGGAGCTATACGCAGGGTACATATCTTGCAACACTAGTTGGCTTCAAACAGCTTCTGATAGGTGCATTTTTCGGTGCGATATTAATGCTTGCAATATATCAGCTTCCTGTAATTATGTCAGTCAGATACGGCATAGATATATGGATATGGCTTAAAGCTGTATTCGGTAAAAACGGAGTTTTATTAATGACGGTGATAATAATATTGATAAATTATCCGTGGTATGCTGTATGTGCTGACCTTTTTGCGTCATCAATGGGAAATTTAATGGGACTATTTGGTATAGATATTCCCGATAAGGCACATACAATGCTTGCAATATTATGTGTGGTTATTGGTACGCTTATTGCTTATAAGGGGCTTACTGCAATAACCTGGACAACAAGAATACTCGTACCTCTGCTTCTTATTCTGGGCGGAGTTGTAGTGTTTGTCGGATTTAAATCTGTTCCGTTTGACGTTATATGGGAGTATAAGCCGACACGTCCCGAAGGTGAGGCAAATATTATACCCTATATTATTTCAATTGAGGCGAATTTTGCATTTGTAATTACACTTGTCGGAGGAATGGCAGAGGTTCCGCGACTTACAAAAAAAGAAAATTCAGGCTTCTGGGCAGGTGTGCTCGGACAGGGAATTGCAGGCTCATTCTTCGTTGTGGTAGGAGCTGTAATGGCAATAGCTATGCAGTATGTAACAGGCGAAATGATTGACGACCCTACATTAATGCTTGCAACATTATCTGTTCCCGCACTTGCACTAAGCTCACTTCTTCTTGTTGCTTTTGCAAATATAGGAACACAGGCTGTAGGCTCATATATTTACGGTGTAATGCTTAAATCATCATTTAAAAAAGCAGATTATCGTGTGTTGATAGTGATACTCGGCGCATATGTTACACTGCTTTGTATATGGGGTAAAATAATAGAATATTTCGGCTCATTTCTTACAATCGGTGCGTGTGTATATGCTCCGCTTGCGGCACTGCTTTTTGCTGATTTCTTCTTTGTAAGACGTCAGAAAATAGTTCTTCGTGCGGCATTCGGCTTAAAGGGATACACCTGCTATGATTATACTAAAGGATTTAATATTGTAGGATTAATCTGTGTTGCGGCAGGAATAGCAATGTCTTTGGCTGTATATAATCCTGTAAGCGGAGAAATACACAATATGACGCTGTTTTATCTTACTCCGACAGGTTTTTCGTTTATCGGAACAATACTTCTTTATGTTGCATTGAGCTATATACCTCCTGTAAGAAAATATCTTTTAAATGACAGAAAGGATATAAAAAACAATATATGAAAAATATAGACGGAGCAAGCGAATTAACGATACGCAAACGCAAAAAAATTGATACAAAGCCTTTTGACAGATATCGTATACCACCGAAGCAGAATTTCTTTTTAATGCCGATTATATGGCTTCTGTGTTTTTTATCGACAAGGTCGGGCAGACTTAAAATCAAAAAGGTCAATATGAAAGGACTTAAACCGCCGTTTATTGTCTTCGGAACACATCATGCGTTTATGGATTTTTTTGTAACACCGCTTGCACTTTTTCCTTATCGTGCAAATTATGTTTCTGAGCTTGAGGGATTTGAATATTACGGAGAATGGATTTATCGTCAGATAGGCTGTCTTGGAACACGAAAATTTGTAAATGATATTGCTCTTGTGAAAAATATAAAAAAGGTGCTTGACAGAAAAGGTATAGCTGTTATTTATCCTGAGGCAAGATATGCAAATGTCGGAACAAATACTTGTATTCCTGTATCTGTCGGAAAAATGGCGAAAAAATATAAGGTTCCTGTTGTAGCAATAAATATGCACGGAAATTATTTGCAGTCGCCGATATGGAATTTGAAAAAACGTAAGGGAGTTCCTCTTGAAGCCGAAATAGTACAGCTTTTTTCAAGAGAAGAGCTGGAAAATACAGATGCCGAAGCAATAACCCAAAAGCTTTCACAATATCTTACATATGATGAGTATAAATGGCAGGCTGATAACAAAATTGCAATTGATTGTGATTTCAGAGCAGAGGGACTTCATAAGGCTTTGTATAGATGTGAAAGCTGTCAGACCGATTTTTCAATGAATTCAAAAGGAACAAAGATTTTCTGTGAAAAATGCGGTGCGGAATATCATATGAATGAGTATGGCAGACTTATCAAAAACGGTAATGAATTCAGATTTTCACATATTCCCGATTGGTATGAATGGCAGAGGGAGTGTGTGCATAACGAAATTGACAGCGGAAAATATCTGCTTGATATCGAGGTGCAGATAGAAGCATTGCCAAATGCAGTGAATTTTATAAGCTGTGGAACAGGCAGACTTCGTCATAACGATAAAGGTTTCAGTCTTAGATTTAAAGAGTATGGCGAAACAGAAGAAAAGGAATTGAAAATGCCGCCTCTTTCAGCAATGTCTGTACATACAGAATACGATTACAGAGGCAAGGGACAATGTATAACGCTATCGACTCTTGATAATACATATTTTCTTTTTCCGAGAGAAGCTGGATTTAATTCAACCAAAATCCAGTTTGCAACAGAATATCTGTACAAAAAATCGTCAGCGAAACCGATAAAAAATTATTGAAGAATATTCTTGAGTGATTATGTTACGCAAGGCATTGTAAATTGCAGGCAATAATGATATAATAATATTTATATTTTGAAAGGAAGCGATATTTATGTATAAAAAAATAGTTTCAGCTGTTTCGGCAGTGATTGTATCGGCGGTTATTGCTCTGAACCCTGCTGCATATCGTTCAGAACAAAAAGCTTCGGCATTTGACCTTAGCGGCTTGATTGATAATACAATTGCTAAAAGCAAAACAATAGTGCTTTCACGTGGAAATATAGTAAATTTTGCTGTCAAGGACGCTAAGGGTAATCTGATAGATGATTACTGCGTGACTATTCGTAATTCGGCTGGGCAGAATGCAGGTTATATATCAGATGATTACTATTATACAGATAATAACACATTGGGTATAGATAATAATATTGAATGGACAGTAAAAATGAAGACATTCGGCGATCTTATTGCACCTGATAAGCCATTGTTTGCAAAAGACTATACCGCTTCTACCGGTCCGAGTTCATCTGCGTCTTACGCTGTATATGAGAAATATAATGAAAATACTGATGTTCTTGTTGAGTGTAATTATGATTCAACACAAGCTAAGGAAATGAAAATATTATCAACATCTTCCGGTGAAACAACTGCATTTACTATTCCGGCAAATAAAGCAGGAGTTTATGTAGATGCAAAATGGGCATCCCGTGGTGGCGAAGGATATTATTATGTTGGCAAAGGCAGCAAAAAATACTTTTCTGAAAATGGTATGATCGGAAAACTTAAGGTTATTTCCCCTAAATATCCGATCAGTGAGTTTCGTCTTGGTGTAGATGATACAGTAGACTATGACAACTGCTTTGAAAATCCGCCTAAATATCAGAATAAAACAACTGAATATGTAAAGTGGACAATGAATTTATCGAAAATATTCACTGATTCAGATCATCCTGTATTTAATAGTAACGGAACATTTACATGGTGTGAAAGAACTTGTGATTTACGAAAGTCACAAAAGACCTCAACATGTATCGTCACTATCACAAGTGGTGCATGTGTTACAGTTGCAATTCCTGATGATAATGGCAATATAGATTTCTACGTTGAAAAAGAAAGCCGTGAATTTGATGCGGAAATACAAGTAGTTTGTAAAGTAAAAAACAGCAATGCAAGACAATATTCAAATATTGAAAGCAACGATCTTGTTGCAGGAATTGAAAACACAATATTTGTCGGAACTCCGAGTATTCCTAAAACAGGCGAAACACTTTTCGACGTGCCATCGGGAAAATATATTCTTGAATTTACACGAGTTCCTGACGGATATATTAATCCCGGAACAGTTACAATTAATGTCGACAAAACAACAAATATACAGCAGAAAATCATAACCTTGAACAGTGCTTCAACAGTAACACTCGGTGATGTGGACGGAAGCTCTTCAGTAGACGCACTGGACGCAAGTAATATTCTTGCCGCTTATGCAAGAGAGTCAATAGGCGGCTCAATTGGTTTTTCAAGAGAACAGGAAAAAGCCGCTGATGTAAATGGCGATAATTGTATTAATTCATATGATGCAAGCCTTGTTCTTGCTTATTATTCTCATACGTCAACAGGTGGTAAGAGTACGCTTGAAAATTTCATAGCATCAAAATAAATAATAAGCTGTCATTTTCTTATTGATTATGACAGCTTACTTTTTAAAAAAAATTTTTTTTGAATGCACAAAAACCCATTGCTTAGTTGTGTTATTTACAAAGGGTACTTCGAAGAACTTTAAAAAAATAGGGATGTGAAAATGATATGAGTAATACTGCGACAACCGCATTATATGCTTTCCGTAAATTCGGAAATCTAGTATTGAAGACGGCGTATTGTTATACAGCCAATTACATTGAAGCAGAAGATATTGCACAGGATGTATTTCTGACGCTTCATGAAAAAAATATATCCTTTAACGATGAAGAGCATTTAAAAGCATGGCTTCTCAGAGTTACAATTAATCGGGGAAAAAACTATTCTAAAAGCTGGAAGCAGAAAGGAAGAGTTGATATTGATGATATTCCCGAGCAGGCTGAATACGATACGTCGACAAGGGACAGAGAATTGAAAGATGCTGTTTTTTCTTTGCCGCCAAAGTATTCCACAGTGCTTTATCTGTATTATTATGAGGACCATACGATAAAGGAAATAGCTTCTCTTTTACAAAAAAGCGAAAATACAATAGGTTCGCTTTTAAGAAGAGGAAGAGAAAAATTAAAATTGGAATTGGAGGAATATACATATGAGACGCAGCGAATTTAAATCTGTTTTTGAAGATATTGATTATACTCCTGAATTTAAGCAGATGATGGAAAAAAAGCTTTCTGCATTACCTGCTGCAATGTTTGAAGATAAAAACGAAAACACTGTAAGCGGTGTTGAAAGAATAGACCGAAGCAGAATATTCTATAAGGTAGGAGTTGTTGCCGCAAGTGCCGCAATTGTTGCAGGTGGAGTAGGTATTGCTGCAAGAATGAATAAATTACCTGTTCAGGAAAATCCAATTATTCCTGCTGCAACAGATACAACAGACACAACAGGTACTACAGACACAACAGGTACAACAGGTACTACAGATACTACCGTACCAACAGGTATGAATGACACACCTGATAGAATTACTCCTGTAGTTTATCCTTTAGAGTGTATAGATGAAGAGAATATGACTGATGAAGAGCTTGCTGAAACGCTTAAAGAAGTGATTAGCGATGCTGATAAATATACATATCATACTGTAACGCCATATCAGTATTCTGGGGAAGTTTATTATCAGCAATATGAAGCTGATTCCGAAGCAATAGGCAAGGCATTTATAGAATACGCAGTAGAAAAAGGGTGGCTTATTGCTGCCGATAGAAACTGGTGGCTCAATCCTGATAACAAGTCAAAACAGACGCTTTATGATGATATCTATATGCGTTTTACAGTAGATTACAAAACTAATTTTGATAATCTTGTTATTGAAAAAAATGGAAAAGCATATTATGAAGAAGTTGCTTATGGTGACGCTACTGCTTTTATTGTTGATTATAATAATATAGGTGATGTTAAAATCAAAAGCAGAAATAATGAGAGAATTATTGCGGATGTATATTTTGATTATTCAAGCTATGTTATAAGAAGTTGTTGGGGGCAGTTATCAGAATTGGGAATTGATGAGAATTACAAATATATGTATCCGCAGGAAGTTGAATTGATAAAAACCGAACATGGCTGGAGAATAAATAAATATATACCATATGCACAGCTCAGAGATGAAGCGTTGGAAAATTGTGAAATTCTGAACGAAGCAAGAATGTTATCAAATCCGATGTATAAATTTGTCGGTACATGGCGACAAACTGCATTTCCTGATAAGGACTATGAAGTAGTTGTACATTCAGCAGAAAAAACATTTGAAGGACAAGTATACGCTGATATTGAACTAAAAAATTTTGAAGTGTTTGATGATTTCAGAACACAAATTGATTATAATGAAGATGTTTTTGATGCATTATATATTACAGGAAAAAATGGTGAAGAATATTTTTGTAATTTTAATTTACGAGATGACGGAACAATTTATTTCTATTTAATAGAAAAAAATGAATTAGAGAGTCGTAGTGTTATGTGCCTTACATTTGATGAAAAAATAGCATAATATGAGCTTATGAGTCCGATGAAAATCGGGCTCATTTTTTATGTCATAATCTTATTTGTACAGGCATAGAATGTACAAAGAGATGTCAAGAGAGGTGGAAGTAAATGCGCAAT
>SVNL01000004.1 GCA_015066925.1 Ruminococcus sp. | reverse complement strand
GTAGGGGACGGGTCCTCTACGTCCCCTTTGCTCTCAAATCAATCTGCGGGACGTCGAGGACGCCGTCCCCTACAACTTTGCGGAATTTCTGTTTACAAATGATTGCTTTGCGACGTTTTTACAAGCATATTCCATGTCGGACGGTCTACTGCACCGCTTGTTCTGAGATTTGTAAGCTCCTGAAAATTCTTTATTTCTCTTGCTGTTTCCTGATTATACACCCCTGTAATTTCAGGAGAACCGATATTGTCAAAAATATCAGATAAAACTCTGAGCATTATCTGAATTACATATATTATAAATCCTGTATCACCTATTTTTACAATATATTCTGCTGACGGAAACAAATCAAGCATTTCTGCTTCTGAGTTTACATTGTTCCTGTAAGTTCTTACTATGCTGTTCCACGTAGGCATATCAGCCTTACCTGTTTCACGAAGATTATATTCACGCTGAAATGCTCTTACAGCTGTCTGAGTTTCATTTCCGTAAATTCCGTCGGGAATTACTGTCGGAACTCTTGGATTATAATATGATATTCCGTGCAGATACCTCTGAAGCTCTTTTATATGTTCTTTAAATTGCTGTTTTGTATATGCCATCAGCTTGCATCCTCCGTTTCAGATGTAATTATATAGCCCGGATATTGATATGGCTGTTTTATAAATCCGTATTTCAAATCAGAATAAACACTCGCTATTTCATTCCACGTTATTGCGCTGACATATCCTACCGGATTAAGACCGAACTGATTTTGAAATGCTGTTACGGCATTTCTTGTTATCGGTCCGAAATAACCTGTATTATTGACCGCAGGTATATTCGGATAGCTTTGATGTATAAAGGTTAGATACTCCTGAAGAATTTTTACATATTCTCCGCTTGAACCCTCTTTAAGTACTGTTCCGGGATAAAGAACTATATCTTCGTCGCCAACCGGTACAGCTTCCACTATCCCCTGATATGCACGGTATAGGTCATTCCATGTTCTTCGGTCTACTATACCGGTCTGTTCAAGTCCGAATACACGCTGAAACGATTTTACTGAATTCTCTGTTTTTTCTCCGAAATAGCCCGTTATTTCAACAGGATCTACACTTTCGTAATATGCTCCTATTACCGCAAGATAATATTGAAGCTCCCTGACAAACACGCTCTGCATTCCGAAACGAAGCTCACCCGGAAACTGTCTTTGCACCTCTTCAAGATTAAGTCCCTCCGAATTAAGCTCTGCAAGTCTTTTTACGCTCGTATAGATATAGGCAATCTTATACCAGGTCGCTTCATTAACCTCTCCTGTTGAAGGAAGTCCGAAAACCTCCTGAAATGATCTTACCGCATCGGCTGTATATGTACCGTATGCGCCGTCAATTGACGGTATTTTCGGAATTGCGGGATAATTTCTTGAAATTCTGTTGAGCTGAGTCTGTATGAGTTTTACGTCGTTCGAAACTTCTCCCTGACGAAGAATTGAACCCGGATACGAACGTGTTCTTGTCATTACAGGTGCGTTTCTTACGATATTTATATCATCTCCGTAATATCGCTGTAATATTTCATACGGAGTAAGTCCCTGCTGTGCAAGCGAAACTGTTCCCCATTGCGATAATCCTGAACACGTTACTGTAGTACCGTTGCAAAAAGCTGTAAAAAGCGGTTCTATATTCCCCTGTCTTACTACATAGCTGTTGAAAAGCTCATCTACAAGCTCGCTTATATTTTCGAATATTTCTCTGTTATTTATAAATTTCTGGTCAAACTGTGTTGTACTCGTTATGTCAAAATCATATCCCCTTGAACGATACCATTCTGTATATATCCTGTTAAGTGCAAAACTGATTATGGCATAGATATTAGCTCTCAAAGCACTTTCAGGCCATGTAGGATATATCTCGCTTGACGCAACATTTTTTATATACGTCGGAAAATCAACCGTTACATTTGGTGCATCAGAATCGGGCGTACCCAAATGCACCGTTATTGTTTCGGGAATATACGGTTCTCCTGTAAGCATATATTACTCCTCTCATTAAAGCTCGGGTTCCTGATTATAAATCTCGGTAGTACTGTCACTTTCTGTCATATACAAAGGAAGCGGTACAAGATTAAACTGCTGCAGCGAAGTTACTCCTTCAAAAACAGGCACGTTTACGCTTCTTTGACGGAAAAATCCATTTGCATCTATCGTTATATTATAAAGACTGTACGGACTTATTCCCTCGTTCGGCTTCAATGAATAGCTTATACTCGGTGCAGGAACCTCTACACGCTCTGTTTTTCCGCTTTCATCGGTAATCAGACTCGTTTCAAATATCAGCTGTCCGTTTTCGGTATAACTTATTGTTACAAGGGCATTGCTTACAGGAAATGCGTCAAGCCCTGTTCTTGCCACAATCTGAATATACCCCACAGCATTATTCTCAGGCTGTGCTTCGTTAAACTGTACGTTATCTTCCATATCTTCACTAAGCTCTGAAATATCAGGCTCAGGGAAGCGTTCGTTTTTGATTTCCGATTCCTGCTCCTCGCTTATTTTCGGATTTTCATTTACATTTTCGGTTACCCTTTCAACTTCCGAAACAGTGTTTTCCTGTTTTGAATTTTCATTGGCTTCATTTGCATTTATTTCTGCCTGCTTTGGAGTAACATTTTCTCCTCTTTGATTTTCACTTCTGATTCCGCTTTGATTGTACATACGCATCATCTCTCGACGGTATTTTTCCGCCGCCTCTGATATTTCTTTATTTGTCACTGAAATCAACCTCGCTTTGTCAGTATTTTGGATGTAATTAAATTTGAATTACTTATAAATTTTATTCATAAAACGACAAAATAATACAAATAGGACAATTTATAAGCAGTTTATCCTAAAAAAATTATAAAATTTGTGCAAATAGTATGTTGATTATTACATAGATATGTGATATAATATCCATAAAGTGTGAACAAATAATTTCTATTTTGTTAATTACGCGTTCATAACACACTATATTGTTGTTAATTTTATTCAGGAGGTTGTTATGGGAGTTCCTTGGAAAAAAGAAAAAAAGACTGTAAAAAAAGTTAATATCTTCTATACGCTTAACATTAATGCTCGTCTTCAATCTTTTGACCGAGCGGACATATACGCCGACAGAATTGATGACGAAATTATTTCAGCAGGCATAGGTGAAATCGACGGCGGCGGTTCTCTTCTCAATACAAACGGTGAAATCATTAGCTGTGATGTGGATATCGTTTTAAATAACGAGGACAGCGGTACATTTAATCAGCTTATCGAAATTCTTAATAAGTTTGAATTTCCTAAAGGAAGCCGTCTTTCAAATGATGATGGTGATAACATCGTTCAGCTTGGTAATCTTGAGGGTATGGCTGTTTATCTTAACGGTACAGATCTTCCCGAAAATGTTTACAAGGATTGCGATGTGAATTACGTTATCGAAAAAATGAATAAAAAAATGAACGGATTAGGTTCTATGTACAGCTACTTCGAGGGCAATAAGGAAACTGCACTTTACTTCTACGGAAAATCCTTTGAGCAAATGAAACAGGCTATTGAAACTTTTACCGCAAAATATCCACTCTGCGAAAAATGCAGAATAGAAAAAATCGCATAAAATTACGGCTGCAAAGCATGAAAAGCTTTGCAGCCGATTTGTTTTTTTATTTTGTTTGTTTTGCTCTTTGCAAAATAAAGTTTTCTACATCTTCATATTCTATTCCAAGCACTATCGCAAACTCCTGAAAGACTATTCCCTCTGCCGCTTTCATTGCGTTTTCATCTGAATTTACAAGCTTCTTTCCCGACAATTTATTTCTTTCCTGCTGAAAATATAATGCTTTAAGCATTTTCAGAAGCTTTTCAAAATCATCTCCGTTTAAAATCGAATCAAACTTTGCCTTTCGCTCACGGCTATCCTTTTCCCAGCCCTCGTCATCATATTCTGCCGCTTTATCTATAAGCTCAAAAATTTCATCCTTACTGAGAAGTCGTCTGAGCTTTCCTTCACTGTTAGTTACAGGGAGATAATATTTTGAAGTTTTTGAATTTATCGGACTAAGCATATAGTAATCGTATTCATTTTCTCCATCAAAGCATCTTTTTTCAATCCCTGTTATTGTACATATGCCTGCTGTACCGTATGATACGTTGTCACCAACATCAAATACATCGGTGTTTAATCTGTTTTCACTTTTCATCACTAAACCTCTCACCTTGAATATACTTATATTTTACCATTTCCACCACTTTTTTTCAAAGGTAATTTTGAATGAATATTTGCATTTTTTTGCTGTTTTCAAATATAATTCTGCACAATCAATAAAAGCGATTTTCCACTTTTTTTACTTGTAAAAAAATCGTCTGTATGATATAATTATAAATACGGAATATAAATCCGGCAGAAATCTGTCTGACACTTTTATAAAATTCGTATCGGAGGTGCAATATGAAGTTCAATTTTTACGGAAATCAACAGCTTGTTTCTTTACTTGAAAAAATGACCGAAAATAACAAAGCTGCTAAAACCGTTCTCTTTTTCGGCGAAAAAGGTACGGGACGTAAAACACTCGCAAAATATTACTGCACTCTCCTTCTGTGTGAAAATCCTGTAAATTCAAAGCCCTGCGGAGTTTGCAGAACCTGCAGGAATATCGAAAACCACGTTCACCCCGATATTATTTATGCAGAAAAAAGCGGAAAGCTCGGCGGCTATTCCGTTGATACAGCTAAACAAATTTGCAGCGACGCTTTCATTAAGCCGAATAACAGCGACAAAAAAATATATATATTCGCCGACTGTCATGCTATGGACGTCAGAACACAGAATACTCTGCTGAAAATTATTGAAGAACCGCCTGAACACGCTTACTTTATCTTTACGGCAAATTCAAAAAATGATTTTCTGCCTACTATTATTTCAAGATGTTCAAGCTTCGGAGTATCTGTGTGTGCCGAAGATGAGTGCCGTGAGGCTCTTACCGAAAGAGGTTATACCTCTTCACAGATTGATTCTGCCGTTAACTGCTTTCACGGAAATATCGGTATGTGTATATCTTTTATTGAAGATGAACTGCTGCAAAAATCTGTGGAATTGACAAAAACTCTCGTTAATAGTATAATAAGCAATGACGAATACAGTCTTACTGTAGCATTTAACATGCTCGGCAAGGATAGAAATGCCATTAAAGAAGCTCTCACACTGCTCGACAGACAGCTGAGAGATTGTGCGGTGATTTCATGCGGTAATGACGAAAAAATCGGGTGCTATCCAGAAGGTGCATACCGACTAGCAGATATAATTACGGCTTCTCAGGCTATGAAAATTCATTCCGCCGTTAATAAGGCATGGTATGCTGTTGAATCAAACGTTAATACAACTCTTGTTCTTTCTGCACTCTCTGCGGAAATAGCTTCTGTATGTTCACAATAGATTGGAGATTTTATGATTGAAATTATTGGTATACGCTTTAAAAGCGTAGGAAAAATTTATTACTTCGCTCCCGGTAATATTAAAGCTGATATCGGCACTAAAGTTATTGTCGAAACTGTAAGAGGAATAGAATGCGGTGAAGTGGTTATCGCTAATCGCCAGATTGATGACAGCGAAATAAGTGTTCCGCTTAAACCCATTATTCGTATCGCTACTGAAGAAGACCTTAAAATAGTCGAAAAAAATAAAATAAAGGAACAGGAAGCATTTAAAATCTGTGAAGAAAAAATCGCTATGCGCAACCTTAAAATGAATCTCGTTGACGTTGAGCGTACTTTCGATAACAATAAGCTCCTCTTCTATTTTACAGCTGAATCTAGAATTGACTTCCGTGAGCTTGTTAAAGACCTTGCCGCTGTTTTCAGAACAAGAATAGAACTACGCCAAATCGGTGTCAGAGATGAAGCTAAAATCCTCGGTGGACTCGGTATATGCGGCAGACAATTCTGCTGTAAAGGGCATATGGGAGAATTCCAGCCTGTTTCTATTAAAATGGCTAAGGAACAGGGGCTTTCGCTCAATCCTACTAAGATTTCAGGCACATGCGGCAGACTTATGTGCTGTCTTAAACACGAGCAGGAGGCTTATGAGGATTTACTTAAAATAACTCCTAAGGTAGGCGCTGTTGTTACTCTTCCTGACGGCGCGAAGGGCTTCGTTGAAGAAGCTAACCTTATTACAGGCAGACTTAAAATCAAGCCCGAAAAATCAGACGTTCCCGTTTATGCAGACAGAAATGACGTAAAGCTTATCCGTGACGCTGAAATCAGGGTAAATCGTGATGAGCTTAAAGCTCTGAAAGATTTGGAAGGTTAGTCGATATGCCGATTGCTAAAACAA
Organism: Ruminococcus sp.; assembly: GCA_015066925.1. Taxonomy (GTDB): domain Bacteria; phylum Bacillota; class Clostridia; order Oscillospirales; family Ruminococcaceae; genus Ruminococcus. Next base: position 58,159 of record SVNL01000004.1, on the reverse strand, counting down.
ATTATCAGAAAATACTTGATGATACTATTTGTAATATCAATAAGAACGGGGAAACTCCCGTTCTTTTATTACATGTATGCTGTGCTCCGTGCAGCAGCTATGTTCTTGAATATCTTACACATTTTTTTAATATCGTTATCTTTTTCTATAATCCAAATATATCTCCCGATAAGGAGTATTTTTACCGCCTCGATGAAGTAAAAAGACTTGTCAGAGAGCTTCCTCTTAAAAATTCGGTTGAAATTATTGAGGGGGATTATAATCCGGAGGTTTTCTATAAACTTGCAAAGGGACTCGAAAACCTGCCCGAAAGAAGCGAAAGATGTCAGAAATGTATATCTCACCGTCTTGAAATTGCTGCTGAAACAGCAAAAAAAATCGGTGCAGATTATTTCACTACAACTCTCACTATCAGTCCTCACAAAGACAGCGAATTTATAAATTCGGCAGGTAAGGAAATATCTGAAAAATACGGAGTTCCATACCTTTTTTCAGATTTCAAAAAGAAAAACGGCTATAAAAGGTCTATTCAGCTGTCGGCTGAGTATAACCTGTACAGACAGTCGTTTTGCGGATGTATATATTCAAAAATTCAAAGTCAGCAGAAAGGCTGTGATGTTTAATTATGAAAAAAAAATTCCTTGAAGCAGGAAAAATCGTCAACACTCACGGTATAAAGGGTGAGGTCAAAATTATGCCGTATTGTGACAGCCCTGAGCTGTTCTGTGAATTCGACCGCTTATTTATCGGGAAAAATTATGACGAAATTATCATTGAGCGTTCCAGAATTCAGAAAAACATGATTATCGCCAAGCTCGAAAATATAAATACTCCCGAAGATGCAGAAAAACTCCGCAACAAAATGCTCTATATGCACCGTGATGACCTTGAGCTTGATGAGGACACCTTTTTCATTCAGGATTTAATCGGTATTACAGTTAAAAATGCTGATACAGGCAGAATTTACGGTGTTATAGATGATGTTCTGCAAACAGGTGCAAATGATGTTTATTCAATAAAAGGCGAAAATAAAACATATCTCATTCCCGCTATTCCCGATGTTGTTATCGAAACTGATATCGACAACGAAATTATGCTCATTAGAGAACTGGAGGGGCTTTTCGATGAGAATTGATATTGCTACTCTTTTCCCCGAAATGTGTGAGGCTGTTCTGGGCGAAAGTATCATCGGAAGAGCAAGAAAATCAGGCGCAATAGATGTATATTGCCACCAGATTCGTGAATATACTCTTGATAAGCACCGCAGAGTTGATGATATCCCCTATGGCGGCGGCATGGGTATGGTTATGCAGTGCGAACCGATTTATAACTGCTATAAAGCTATATGTGAGCAAATCGGTAAAAAACCGCATACTATATATATGTCACCGAAAGGTTCTGTTCTTACTCAGAAAAAAACCATTGAGCTTTCAAAAAAAGAGAATATTCTGATTATTTGTGGACATTATGAAGGTGTAGACCAGCGTATTATTGATAAAATTGTTGATGAAGAAATTTCTGTCGGTGACTACGTTCTTACAGGTGGCGAGCTTCCTGCTATGGTTCTTACAGATGCTGTTGCAAGAATGTGCAATGGTGTTCTTTCTAATGAGGAGTGCTTTACCGAAGAAAGTATTTACAGTGGACTGCTTGAATACCCTCACTATACACGTCCTGAAACATGGGAGGGTGAATCTGTTCCTTCTGTTCTTCTTTCGGGGCATCATAAAAATATTAATTCATGGCGACAGGAAAAAAGTCTGGAACTGACGAAAGAACGCCGTCCGGACCTGTATAATGAATACATTATGAATAAACCGTGAACTGATTTATAAATATTCCACACAATAGTATGTTGAAAATTATACACTTCAAACAAACTACTTCAACATTTTTATGTGGTGATAATAAACAATCAGATAGATTTTTTTCACTCGTCATTTAAACTAAATGTAGAAAATACTTAAAAAAGTGTATTTGTTGTGAAAAATCCGTTGACTATGCTCAAAAATGCTTGTATAATAAAAATCAGCAATTGACAATAATTGATATCGGATATTTTAGTTACCGATAAACTGAGAATAGGAGAGTCAGATTATGTTTGTTAAAGAAGTAATGGTTAAAAATCAGGTCGGTTTACATGCCAGACCAGCTACATTCTTCATCCAGAAGGCTAACGAATTCAAGTCATCAATCTGGATCGAGAAGGAAGAAAGAAGAGTAAACGCTAAGAGCCTTCTCGGTATTCTTTCACTCGGTATTGTTGGCGGTACTACTATAAAGGTTATTGCTGACGGTTCTGATGAACAGGTTGCAGTTGACGCTCTCGTTGAACTCGTTGACAGCGGTTTCAGCGACGAAAACAGATAATCTCCAACAATATCTAATTAATATGTTTTTCAGGCGTTACTTATTGTAACGCCTTCTGTTTTATCTTTTCAGATATGATACCATGTTTTCTGCAAATATTGCGTATCCGCTTGAAGAATCATCTACAAATACATGCGTTACAGCTCCAATAAGCTTCCCATTCTGTATTATCGGACTCCCACTCATTCCTTGTACTATTCCGCCTGTTTTTTCCAAAAGCTCTTTGTCTGTAATGTGTATTACCATGTTCTTTGTCGTTTTTTCTGAATTGGATTCTATTTCGGCTATCTCTATTTCATATTCTTTCGGCTCACTTCCCGAAACAGTTGACAATATATGCGCTTTTCCAATTCTGATTTCCTGCTTGAATGCCATTTTGTATTCCCTGCCGCATACGCTTTCGCTGCCGTATTCGGAAAGCTTGCCGAATACTCCACAGCTGTTGTTGAGGTTAAGATTTCCTATCGGTTCTGCTGATACAAAATATCCTTGAAGCTGTCCCGGTGAACCCGTTCTTCCCTTTACTGCACCCGATATCTCAACCTCCACAGCCTGACCGCTTGATATTGGAATAAGCTCACCTGTATCAGAATCGCATATGGGGTGTCCAAGACCTGCAAAACAGCCTGTTTCTTTATCTATAAATGTTACAGTTCCTATACCTGCTGTACTGTCACGCACCCACATTCCTGCAAAATATCCTTTTTTCTCCTCAGAATATACAGGTTTAAGCTTTGCTGTAAATTCATATCCGCTTCTGTTTACTATCACTTCGGCTTCGTTGCCATTGCTTTCGTTTATTATATGCTGTATTTCACTGTTCGACGTTACGGGAGTATTATTTATATACTTTATTATATCGCCTTTTTTTATCCCTGCTTCCTTTGCGGGACATATTTTTTGTCCATTTGAATTAATACTTTCAAGATTTATCACCATTACGCCGTCCATTAAAAGCTTTATTCCGAATGGTTCTCCGCTTGCTATCAGAGTCGGAGCCTCCTTGCACTGTACTTCTACACTTTTTATCGGTATAATTCCAAATAATGACAGCGATACCTCTTTTGTACCCGGATACACCCTTTCAGCTACAGCAAACGCATTAACTGTTTCGCTTTCCCTTACGGCAGGATATCCGCACAATTCAAGCTCTTTTCCTTTTTCAACATAAAAGCTGTCGGGGATTTTACTGTCATAATATGCTGTAAGACCGAATAATCCCGTAATTACAGCAGATAATACCAATGATGTTATTTTGCTGATTTTTGTTTTTTTATACATTTTTTTCTTCCTTTCTTTTTCTCCGCTATTTTATTATTCTTCTTTTAGCATAAAATATAAATAGTGAATTTGTCGTAATTTTTTTTATAGACTTTGGATTTGATTTTATGTCTTTCTTCTTTCGATTGGAGTTTTTTTCAATGAATAAAAATAATTCGTTTTATAATAATAAGGACAGTATTGCTACTAAATTTATTAAAATAATCCTCATGGTGCTTACTATTATATACCCTTTGACAATGAATTTATTGTCAGGTTCGGGTATGTTTATTGAGTGGAATGACTCGGATTTTGTCTTTAACTGGCATAAATACAGCTCTGAAATTTCTTTTTTCGGCTCAATTATGATTGCAGGCGGCTTGATTATGACTTCTGCTTCTGTTTTGTGTGTGCTGAAAAAATATAAGCTGTCTGTTATATTATCCCCTATAGGTGTTACAGCTTCTCTTATCGCTCTTTTTTTCATTTCCCGCCACGCTGATTTCGCCGGCTGGAGCGATAAATACTCCATGCAGCCAATAAGCAGTATGTACCTACATAGAAATCTGCCTGTTATTTTTCCGTTTATTATATGCGTCGTTTTATCCTCTTTCAAGCTTTTTTCTGAAAAAAATACTTAATCCGCTATTGACAACACTCGTTTTTTGTGGTATCATATTAATTGTTCAATCGGATTTTTCCGTTTATGAGCTTAAATCTTCGGAATATAGATGTGCGGGCCCTGTGCAACAGGACTTCGTGAACCATGTCAGGCGGGAAACCGAGCAGCATTAAGCGGCTTGTCGTGTGTGCCGCAGCAAGCCTGCACATCTATGTTCCGAATTTTTTATTATCGCTGTCTCATTATTCGCAACAATTTACTGTAAAGGAGTGGATAAATAGTTGAATCGCTTTATTCGCAGAATTAAACGTAATCTCATTTGCTTGAAAAAGGCTCAGAAAAAATCTGCTCGTATTGCAATTTCTGTTATGTATATTGCTTTCTTGTTCTTTGGTTTATCCTATTTCCTTGAGGATTCTGAAGAAATAACCGAAATCCTGCTGGTTATCGCTTTATTCGTTCTTATTGTTGATATTTTCATTACATATTGCTATTATATAATAGAACGCTCAAATTACCGCTTTTTCGCTTTCCATAAGTACGATGACGAGCTGATAGGTAATAATTTTACAGGATTTAAAAAAAAAGATAAGATTTTTTCAACAGCTCTTGATGAACTTTTTTCCAAAAGGGTGAAAAATGCTCTTGATTTATTTATATCTCTAAAGGATTACGAGCTTTCAGATTCTGAAAAAGGCATTGTACATTTCTATATCGCAAGATGTTATCAGCTTATAGGATTTCCGTCAAACGCTCTTTCAAACTACGAAACTGCTCTTAGCTTTAATTTCAACCACAACCTCGTTCCGCTTTTTATGTCACGCTGCTGTGGTGATATGGGCGAAATCGACAAGGCTATTGAAATTTTCAATGAAACTCTTGAAAATAAAAATGAATATATAGGTATATTTAAAACTGATATAGGACGTATGTATCTTGCAGAAAATAATGGACGGGAAGCTTTGAAATGGTTCCTTGATGCCGTTGAAAAGCATGAGGATTACAGTAATGCTCTCGGTGGCTGTGCAATCGCTTACACGCTTATCCATGACCTTGAAAGCGGTGAAAAATATTATAAAAAAGCTCTTCTCAACAACATATCCAATCCTAACGATTTTACTTCTTATTATAAGAAAATTCAGGCTTCCGTTATTCTCGACGGCAACCATTCTTCCAATAATAATTAAAGGAGCTGAGATTTTTGTATAAAGCTTTATATCGTAAATGGCGTCCTCTTACTTTTGATGATGTTATTTCTCAGCAACATATTACAGATACTCTGAAAAACCAGATTATAAGCGGCAAAACAGCTCACGCTTATCTTTTTACAGGCTCCAGAGGTACGGGTAAAACTACCTGTGCCAGAATTCTCGCAAAAGCTGTTAACTGCCTTAATCTGTCAGAGGGCAGTCCTTGCCTTGAATGTGAAATATGTAAAGAAGCTGATAACGCCGCTTTATCCGATATTATCGAAATCGACGCCGCTTCAAATAACGGTGTTGATGATATACGTGACTTGCGTGAAGGAACAGTTTATACTCCTGAAAAATGCAATTACAAGGTTTATATCATCGACGAGGTGCATATGCTTTCTCCAAGTGCTTTCAACGCATTACTGAAAATTATGGAGGAGCCTCCTGCATACGTTAAATTTATCCTTGCAACTACTGAAATCCATAAGGTTCCTGCTACAATTACTTCACGCTGTCAGCGTTATGATTTCAGACGAATTAAATCAGAAGATATCGCAAAAAGACTCCTTTATATCGCTGAGCAGGAAAATATCGGCTTGTCCGAGGACGGTGCAAATCTTATTGCAAAGCTTGCTGACGGCGGTATGAGAGATGCTCTCTCTCTGTTGGACCAATGCTCTATTTGCGGCGATAATATTACTGCCGCTGAGGTTTCAACTATTGCCGGAATTGCCGGACGTGAGTATCTTTATGAAATTCTTGAAGCTATTCCGGATGAAAATACAGCCGCCGCATTATCTGTTGTAAGCTCTCTGCACGCTATGTCAAAGGACCTCACAAGATTATGCGAAGAGCTTATTATGCAGCTGAGAAACATTATGCTCATAAAACTTATGAATGATGATGCCGCTAAGCTTATTGTATGTATGCCCGATGAATTTCAGCTGCTTAAAAATATAAGCTCAAAGTATACTGTTGAAGATACTATGGATAAAATAGGCGCTTTGCAGGAATGCCGTGAAAAAATGAATCGTGTTCTGAACAAACGTGTCGAGCTTGAAATGACTCTTATAAGAATTTGCAGAAATATATCTGTAAATAATGCTGTATCTATTGACAATTCTGAAATTTATGATAAAATAAAAAAGTTAGAGGATAAAATTAAAAACGGTACTGTTATTAAATCTCAGGGTTCTAAAACTGAGGTTGATGAAATTACGTCGAAGCAATTCAGCAGTCCGTTTACTGATGAACCAATGCCTGATGTTGACCTGAAAAAAATCAAGGAAAGCGATCTTGAAGTTTTTCAGCAATGGGGTGCGGTTCTTGCTGAGCTTGAAAAGCTTAATCCTGCTGTTGTGGGTAGCCTTTCGGAGTCATTGGCAAAAACTATCGGTAACGTTATCTTCGTTATAGCTAAAAACAGATTTTTTATCACTTTGTTCAAAAATAAAGAAAATGCCGCTTCTTTGCGTGAAGCTATATACCGTACTACCGGAAAACACTTCGTTATAAGAGCAAAATGCATCGTTTCTAAAGAAGAACAACAGACTATGGCAGAAAATCTGATTAAAAAAGCACAAAGCAACAGCATAAATACTGCTGTTGAGTAAATACTGCACATAATGGCAGTAACACTAATATTTATCTATTTAAGGAGAATTTAAAATGAAAGCAAGACTACCAAAAAATATGGGTGCAGGCGCTAACCAGAATATGAATGCTATGGTTAGACAGGCTCAGAAAATGCAGGACGAAATCGTTGAACTTCAGAATGAAATCGAAGAAAGAGAATTTACTGCTACTGCAGGCGGCGGTGCTGTTGAAGTTGTTCTTTCAGGTAAAAAGACTATCAAGAGCCTTACTCTTAAGCCTGAAATCGTTGATAAGGACGATATCGAAATGCTTCAGGACCTCGTTATCAGTGCTGTAAACGAGGCAATAAACAATATCGAACAGACTACTGAAGAAGAAATGAGCAAGATTACAGGCGGAGTTTCTCTTCCAGGCTTATTTTAATGGCTGACCATAACGCTTTACCACTTATTATTCTTGCCGAAAAATTTGCTAAACTGCCGGGAATCGGTATGAAAACTGCTCAGCGCCTCGCTTATTTCGTTATGTCTATGGACGAAAACGAAGCTGTTGAATTTGCGGAAGCTATCGTTAATGCCAAGAAAACAGTTCATAATTGCGGCTGCTGTCAAAATCTTACCGAGCGTGAAGTGTGTCCTATATGCTCCGACGACGAACGTGACAGGTCTGTTATATGCGTTGTCGAAAGCCCTAAGGATGTTACCGCTTTTGAACGTACAAGAGAATATAACGGCGTTTATCACGTTTTACACGGTCTCCTTTCTCCGATGGACGGAATTACTCCTGACAGCCTGAGAATACGTGAGCTTCTTGCAAGAATTTCCGACGGTTCGGTAAAAGAAGTAATTATGGCTACAAATCCTACCGTTGAGGGCGACGCTACGGCGCTTTATATTGCTAATCTGCTGAAACCTTTAGGTGTAAAGGTTTCAAGACTTGCATTCGGACTTCCTGTTGGCGGTATACTTGAATATGCTGACGAGGTTACGCTCTTCAAGGCTTTGGAAAACAGAAATTATATGTAAAGGATATAGCTTCAAAGCTTTACCCGTACTAAACATCATGTGTTGCTACCAACACACAGGCGGCTTTCAATCAGCCGCCTTGTTTTTTCATGTTGCTATGAATATAAAAAGATTTATTTTAGACCTTATATATCCAACAAGATGTCCCTGCTGTCACGATTTTATTCGCTATAATCAGGACTTCTGCGATAAATGCAAAAGCGACTTTACTGCTTTCAGAAAAAAAATCAAAATAGAAAACTGCGATTTTTTCTATTCGCTTTACGTTTACGACGATAAAATCAGACCTGCTGTTATTACTCTTAAAAACGGTGTTGGCGGAAACGCTCCTTACGCTTTCGCCGCAGGTCTTTATGAGCTTATCAAATCCAACGAAATCTCTGCCGATTTAATATGCCCCGTTCCTATGTTTCGAAACGATGAGAATATGCGTGGCTATAACCAATGTAACTTAATTGCAAAAGAGCTTTCGGCTATGTCAAAAATTACTTGGAGCAAAAATGCTCTTATAAAAATAAAAAACACTAAGCCGCAAAAAGAACTGAATGCCGCTGAACGTGCCGAAAATCTTAAAGGCGCTTTTTCTGCTGATTCTGCTATTATCAAAGGCAAGAAAATTATTCTGCTTGATGATGTCTGCACAACAGGTTCTACTCTTAAAGCCGCCTCTCTTGAACTGAAAAATGCAGGTGCGGATTGCGTTTGCGCTCTTATTTGCTGTAAAACCGATGATATACCACAAAATTTGTAAATAAATTATTATTTCATTGACTAGACTTTTGTTTTAATGTATAATTAAATTGTCGTTATATTTCGAATTTTATTTTTTCGGAGGTTTTTTTATGTATTGTGAGCATTGTGGAACAAAACTCGATAACGATGCTAAATTCTGTACAAGCTGTGGCACAAGTACTTCTGAACAAGCTGTTGCGGCTAAGCCTGTTGATATTATTAAGCAGACTCCTTCTGCTGAATTGAATATTACAGAAGAAATTAACTCGGATAGTTCCGATAATAACTTTAAAGCCGATTTTTCGTATAATATTCCTTCCGATATTCCTGCTGAACCTTCTGTTGCCGATAGTTCTGCCGCCACAGACAGCTCCCCTAATAATTTCTCGGAATCGGAGGAATTCAATGTTGAGGTTATTGAAGAAGTAAAAGTAGGTGGAGGACGTAAATTCGCCGCTGTTTTACTTGTTCCGTTTATACTTGTTTTCCTTTTGATTTTTAATTTCACTGCTTCGCTGAGATTTTCTCTGAGTGGTGATAATATTAAAAAAGCATATAACAATATGAACTTCGCTGAGCTTCTTACAACACAATTAAACAGCGATACTACTCTCCTTTCATGCCTCTATGACCTTGTTGATGACGGCATTAAAGAAAAATATGACATAAAAAAGAAAAATGTTCAGAGATTTATTGAAAAATCAAATGTTCAGGCTTACTCTTCAAATATCGTTGCACAGTATGCTGACCTGATTATACTCGGAAAAGGCGGTGCTTCTCTTACCTCTGATGACATCGTTGACTTCATCAAGGACAACAAAAAATATGTAAAGGAAGAATTCGGCTATAACCTTACTAACTCTGACTATAAAGAAATCGAACGTATTTTTAATGATACGGAAGAAACTAAATTTCTTTCTCCTTCTAACTGGAAAAAATTCGGATTGAATTTCAGATATACATATATTTATATTTACATCATTCTTGCTGTATCCCTTATTTTTACTATCGTATTTATGATTTGGCAGTCGGTTATCCTCAGCAAAAAAAGTGCTCTTGTTACAAGATTTCTCGGCTTTTCTCTTATCGTTGGCGGATTAATTACACTATTACCGATTATTCCTATTATCACCTTATCAAACGCTGCAACAGTTCCTGTTTTTCTTGCCGCAAATCTTCTTTCTGTTACTGTTAAATTCCTTGGCATTTTCGGCGGTGGTGAACTTTTAATCGGCATCATTCTTTCAATTGCAGGAAAAAAATTAAGAAGAAAAGCTCTAAAATAATTAACTGTCATTACATATATACATCTGTTTTATTTCAAATCTTCATTCACAGATGAAATGAAATGATTAATTTGCACAATGCACTGTGTTGAATTCCGCTTTTTAATGATATTATTGTAAAAATAGTGCGTTTCTTATTGATTTTAGGTCAATAAAGTGTTATATTTATCTTATAAGCTTTTTTAGGGAGTGTTAATTATAATGACTATCTTTTTTGAGGCATCTGTTATAATTATTGCCTGCATCATAAAACGAGTCCTTGTCGGCCGAATTAACATGATGCGTTATACTCCTACCTTAGTTTGATTTAAAGTATTCCTGTTAAACTTTTTGTGTGATTTCACATCTTTTGTATTTCAGATTTGCTTTTCAGACCTTCGGTATGTGAGTCGAAGGTCTTTTTTGTTTTTTCGGTCGTTATTCATTTTTATGATTTTTTATAAAAGGATTGATTTTATTATATGAAAATTTCAGGTGCTAAAATTATTATGGAAACCCTGATTGAACAGGGCTGTGATACCGTTTTCGGTTATCCGGGCGGTCAGGTTATAAATATTTTCGATGAGCTTTATCAATACAGCGATAAAATAACTCACGTTCTTACTGCTCATGAACAGGGTGCCTCCCATGCGGCTGACGGTTATGCCAGAGCAACAGGCAAGGTCGGTGTTGTTATCGCTACTTCCGGTCCGGGTGCTACAAATCTCGTTACGGGTATCGCTACGGCTTATCTCGATTCAGTTCCTATGGTTGCTATTACAGGAAATGTTCCTTGCAGTCTTCTCGGCCGTGACAGCTTTCAGGAAGTAGATATAATCGGCATTACCATGCCTGTTACTAAACATAATTTTATCGTTAAGGACGTTGAAGCTCTTGCAGATACTCTTCGCCTTGCTTTCAAAATTGCTAAATCAGGACGCCCAGGACCTGTTCTCGTTGATATTCCAAAAGACGTTCAGATTAATAAATGTGATTTCATCAATAAGCCTGTTGAAGAAGCTTATCCAATCAAAAAGGCTTCGGAAGATAAGCTGAAGCTTGCAGCTGAACTTATAAATTCAGCTAAAAAACCGTATATTTACTGTGGCGGAGGTGCTATTTCAAGCAACGCTTCTGCTGAAATAATTGCTCTTGCAGAGAAAATCGACTCACCTATCGGATGCAGTATGATGGGTATATCTGCTATTCCTGCCGACCACCCGAAATTTCTTGGAATGCAGGGAATGCACGGTCATTATGCTTCTTCTGTGTCAGAAAATGAAGCTGACCTCATTATCGCTACAGGTGTAAGATTCAGCGACAGAGCTACAGGTAATAAGGAAAAATTTGCTTCAAATGCTAAAATTATTCACATAGACATAGATAAAGCAGAGCTTAATAAAAATATTCCTGCTTACCTCGGTGTCGTTGGTGATGTAAAAGACTCTCTTGCTCGTCTTTGTGATATGGTTTCTAAAAAGGAACTTCCTGAATGGTCTGAACGCATAAAAGAACTTAAAAACATTGAAAATAGTGCAATTAAGCCCTCAAAGGCATTGACACCATTCAATATCATTGATATAATTAGTAGTGTAGCTGATGATAATACTGTTATCGTTACAGATGTCGGTCAGCATCAGATGTGGACTGCTCAGAGATATCCTTTTAAAAAGCCAAGAACATTCCTTTCAAGCGGCGGTCTTGGTACTATGGGATTCGGTATGGGTGCCGCTGTGGGTGCATGCTTCGCTACTAAAAACAAAACAGTTCTAATTACAGGTGACGGAAGCTTCGGTATGAATCTTAATGAGCTTGCTACCGCTGTTTCTTTTAACACACCTATAGTTATTGTTATTATGAATAACGGTGTTCTCGGCATGGTAAGACAATGGCAGACGCTCTTCTTTAACAAACATTATTCAAATACAACTCTTAACCGTAAAACTGATTTCGTAAAACTCGCTGAGGCTTTCGGTGCTGTGGGTATGCGTGCAGATTCTGTTGAGGATTTTGATAAAGCTTTTAAACTCGCTTATGAAAAAAATTCTCCTGTTGTTATTGATTGCGCTATTGATTGCAACGAATTTGTTCTTCCTATGCTTCCGCCGGGTGGCTCAATTGACGATATTATTACCGAATTAAAGGAGGCTGAATAATGGAACGCTTTATTATTGCTATTCTCGTTTCTAACCTCGCAGGCGTGCTTACAAGAGTTTCAAGCCTCTTTACACGCAGAGGATTTAATATCGACAGCCTTACCGTTGGTGAAACGGAATCTCAGGAATTTTCAAGAATTACTATCGCTTTTCGAGGTGATACATATACAAAGGAACAGCTTATCAAGCAGCTTGCAAAGCTTCATGACGTAAAGGAAATCGAGCTTCTTGACAAGCACGAAACAGTTATCCGTGAGCTTCTGCTCATAAAGGTGAAGAATACTTCTGAAACAAGACAGGATATTCTTGCTGCTGTTGATATATTCCGTTCAAAAATCGTTGATTATTCAACTGATGCACTGTGCTGTGAGCTTACAGGCGAAAGCTCAAAAATTGAAGCTTTTATTGAGCTTTTAAAGCCTTTTGGTATTCTCGAAATGTGCCGTACCGGTATTGTCGCTCTTGAAAGAGGCAGTAACTGCCTTAAAAGCAAATAATAAAATAAATATCATATTTTCAATTGCAAAGGTGGTTAATTTCCGCCTTGTGCAAAAAACTTACACTTCAATTATAATTGCCTGAGGGTAATTACATATATTAAATAATAATTTAAAAGGGGCTTTTCAATTATGGAAAACACTGCAAAGGTATTTTATCAAGAGGATTGTAACCTCTCACTTCTCTACGGAAAAACTATCGCTGTAATCGGTTACGGCTCACAGGGACACGCTCATGCTCTTAACGCTAAGGAATCTCTCGGCAATAACGGCAGAGTTATTATCGGTCTTTATGAAGGCTCAAAGTCATGGGATAAGGCTGTAAAGCAGGGCTTTGAGGTTTTCACAGCTGCTGAAGCTGCTAAACAGGCTGACATTATTATGATTCTCATCAACGACGAAAAACAGGCTGAAATGTATAAAAATGATATTGAACCAAACCTTGAAGCTGGTAATATGCTTATGTTTGCTCACGGCTTTAACATTCATTTCGGCTGCATTAAGCCTCCGGCTGATGTTGACGTTACTATGATCGCTCCTAAGGGCCCTGGTCACACTGTAAGAAGTGAATATCAGGCAGGTAAGGGTGTTCCTTGTCTTGTTGCTGTTCATCAGGACGCTACAGGTAATGCTAAGGATTTAGCTCTCGCTTACGGTCTTGCTATCGGCGGCGCAAGAGCTGGTGTGCTTGAAACTAACTTCAGAACCGAAACTGAAACTGACCTCTTCGGTGAACAGGCTGTTCTCTGTGGCGGCGTTTGTGCTCTTATGCAGGCCGGCTTCGAAACTCTTGTTGAAGCAGGCTATGACCCAAGAAACGCTTACTTTGAATGTATTCACGAAATGAAGCTCATCGTTGACCTTATCTATCAGAGCGGCTTTGCAGGTATGAGATACTCAATCTCAAATACTGCTGAATACGGCGATTATATCACAGGTCCTAAGATTATCACTGAAGATACTAAAAAGGCTATGAAAAAGGTTCTTTCTGATATTCAGGACGGTACTTTTGCTAAGGACTTCCTTCTCGATATGTCAGATGCAGGTTCACAGGTTCACTTCAAGGCTATGAGAAAGCTTGCTTCAGAGCATCCTTCTGAAAAGGTTGGCGAAGATATCAGAAAGCTTTACAGCTGGAACAACGAAGAAGATAAGTTCATCAACAACTAATTTTTTAATATATCGTGAATCAGGGCGGAAGTTTGCAGCCGCCCGTTATACGGCTGCTTTTACGCACTTCTGCGGAAAGCAGCCGCTTTTTTAAGGAGAGGTATATTATATGGGTTTTTTTGATTCTTTAAAGAAAATTTTCAATACTGCTGAAGAAATAAGCAAATCTGTTGAAAAAGTACAGTCGAGTAACAATTCTAATCCGACAACTACATCGGCTGCAAAGCCTGTGGCTTCAAAATCAGCCGCAAACGCTACTCCTGCTGATATATTAAATTCAGGAAATATTCCCGCAAAGCCTTCAAACGAAATAAAGGAAGAATTTTTCGGCGGCGAAACGGGCGATGATATGTTCAACGTAAGCTTTATGCTTTCGGGAGATTTCATTGAATTTAACAGTCATTGTGAAATTATGCCTGCATACCAGTATGAGCCTTTTTCCAACAAGGAATATACAGGCTATGAGAAAAATCTCCCTCAGATTGGAATAGGTCCCGATGATAATATCTACGACGCTGTTGAAGAATTTGAAGAAAGCGGCAGGCTTCCTAACGGCGATTATGAAAAATGCGATAGCGATTACTTCGCTTTCAAATGTACTTTTGAAGCCTATGGCTTGAAATATTATGCCTATGCATTTAAAAGCGGTACCGCAAGAGAAAAAGAAATGCTCAGTCTTAATTATAGTCCCGATATATGCGGAACAGAGCTTGAAAATAAACTTAAAACTGCTCTTGACGAAGCCGCTTCTACTTATACTGAAACAAAATCTAATTAATGAGGTGAAATAAATTGAGTTGTAATTTTTTCTGTAATGGTGTTGAAAAAGCTCCTCAGCGTTCACTTTTCAACGCTTTAGGTCTTACTAAAGAGGAAATGCAGCGTCCACTTGTTGGTATCGTTTCTTCTTATAACGAAATCGTTCCGGGACATATGAATTTGGACAAAATTGTTGACGCTGTTAAAATGGGTGTTGCTATGGCCGGCGGTACTCCTGTCGTTTTCCCTGCTATTGCTGTCTGTGACGGTATTGCTATGGGACATGAGGGTATGAAGTATTCTCTCGTTACTCGTGACCTCATTGCCGATTCTACTGAATGTATGGCTCTTGCTCATAAATTTGACGCTCTTGTTATGATTCCGAACTGTGACAAAAATGTTCCCGGACTCCTTATGGCAGCAGCCAGACTTAATATTCCTACAATTTTTGTTAGCGGCGGTCCTATGCTTGCAGGTCATGTTAAAGGCAACAAAACCAGTCTTTCAAGTATGTTTGAAGCCGTAGGTGCTTATACTTCAGGCAAAATGTCAATTGATGATGTGGAAGAATTCGAAAACTTTGCTTGTCCTACTTGCGGTTCATGCTCGGGAATGTATACTGCTAACTCTATGAACTGTCTTACTGAAGTTCTCGGTATGGGACTTAAAGGCAATGGTACTATCCCTGCTGTTTATTCCGACAGAATTAAGCTTGCAAAGCACGCAGGTATGCAGGTTATGGAGCTTTACCGCAAAAACATTCGTCCTCTCGATATTATGACAGAGAAGGCATTTTATAACGCTCTTGCCGCTGATATGGCTCTTGGCTGTTCTACTAACAGTATGCTTCATCTGCCTGCTATCGCTAACGAATGTGGTGTTGAGCTTAATCTGGATATGGCTAATGATATCAGTGCAAAAACACCTAACCTTTGTCATCTTGCTCCTGCAGGTCATACATATATGGAGGACCTTAATGAAGCAGGAGGCATTTATGCGGTTCTCGGTGAACTTGCAAAGAAAAATCTTATCAATACCGACTGCATGACTTGCACAGGTAAGACTGTCGGTGAAAATATCGACGGCTGTATCAACAAAAATACAGATATTATACGTTCAATTGATAATCCTTACAGCGAAACAGGCGGTATTGCAGTTTTAAAGGGCAATCTTGCGCCTGACAGATGTGTTGTTAAAAGAAGTGCTGTTGCTCCTGAAATGCTCGTCCACAAAGGTCCTGCAAGAGTTTTCGACAGCGAAGAAGAAGCTATAAAAGTAATTTACGAGGGCGGTATTAATGCAGGAGATGTAGTTGTTATCCGCTACGAAGGCCCTGCAGGCGGCCCCGGAATGAGAGAAATGCTCTCGCCAACATCTGCAATACAGGGTGCAGGTCTTGGCTCAACTGTTGCACTTATTACTGACGGACGTTTTTCAGGTGCTACAAGAGGTGCGGCTATCGGTCACGTTTCTCCTGAAGCTGTAAAGGGCGGTACTATCGCTTATATCAAGGACGGAGATATAATTTCTATTGATATTCCGAATTGTTCAATTACTCTTGAGGTTTCAGATGAAGAGCTTGAATTGCGTAAAAAATCCATGCCTATAAAGAAAAAAGAAAATATTTCAGGTTATCTCAAGAGATATGCTGCTATGGTTTCTTCTGCTGATAAGGGTGCTGTTATTAATATAAAATAATTCGATTTTTTACTGGAGAAAAATTATGTCAGATAAAAAAGCCTTGATTGTTATTGACTTACAGAATGATTATCTTTGGAATAATAGAAAAGCTATGTTCTCATACAATACAGAAAAACTTATTAATTCCGTGAATACTACTATTGCAGATTACAAAAACAACGGATACGATATCATTTATATATTACAGATTTTTCCGAATATTATTACCAATAAGTGGTTTATCGGCTTTTCTATTAAAGGAACTCAGGGCGCTGAGCTTTATGAAAAACTGAATGTTGTTTCAGATTTGTGCTTTGAAAAAAATTTACCGGACGCTTATTCCTCAAAACAGTTCAAAGAATATATGAAAAAACAAAATTACTCAGAAGTTGTTTTATGCGGACTCGATGAATGTGGATGCGTTCAGGCAACCGCTAAAGGTGCTTTAAAAAACAACACTAAGGTTTCAATTATTCAAAACTGCACTGTAAGCCGTTTTTCTGATGAAAAAATCAAAAAGACAAGAGAAGCACTCCTGAAATCAGGTGTAAAATACATATAAATTAACGGGAGTATAATTAATGAAAAAGCGCAGTGATGTTTTTTTTGAATGGTTTCTTTGCATTTTTATATTTATTGTAGGTTTCAATATAACTCATAAAATGCTCATTAGCTTGGCTGCTCCGTTTATACTTGCGATAATCTTTATCGGTTCATATATTATTGAAATTAAAGCTGATAAAAAAGCTGATAAGCTTGCTAATATGTCTATTACAGAACAAAGTGAGGCTTTGCTTACATATAAGCTTCAGCATGATTTTGCAAAGCTAAAAGGTGATTCCCTTATATCTGACCAGAAACGGCGTTTAAGAAGTCCGATAGTTTTTGTCTTTCTTTTCTCTTCAATAGCATTGCTTTTGATTGTTTTGGCTTTTATAAGGAAAATTTCTCTTTTTGCAACTATCTGTGGTATATTTCTTGCTATTCTTTCGTTCGTGTTTTCTCTTCGAGGATTACTTACAATTCCCCTTAAAAAATATATTATACTGCATAAAAATGATTTTGATGACGTTAATAATGATTATCTTAACGGTAATATGATAGTTTATGGCGAACATGGTATTAATATCGGTTCAAAGTATATTACTATGTTCAATTCCGCAAAAATTAATTCTGTCAGAATTAACGACATAACAAATGCTTATTGTATACAACGGCGCGTAAAACACAAAACAAACGGACTTTATGTCGGAGAAAAATTATATCATTATATAGCTGTTAATACTGCTTCAGGTGAACATTATGAGGTTAATCTTAATGAATATCAAGCACAAATCGCTCTTGAAGAAATAGAACGTACCGGTGCACTTGATATAAAATCAGAAAGAATCGCGAATGTTCTGGAAACAGATACAAGCAATAATATATTTACACCATAACCTTATGCTTTTCAAATATAAAATACCTATAAATTTATGCAATCCTATGTATTTTATAAAACGTCTGATAAATCGGTTATGCATTTATTATATAAATCAACCGACTTTCAAAAAACGGTTATATATATAAAAATAACCGACTAAATCTTAAAGGTGAATTATATGAACGACAATTTAATGCTGCTCAGACAAAAATGTGCATCTGTCACTATTTTCCGAAATCTTAAAAATGACATCGTTGTTTCTTCCCTTATCAGAATACTTGAAACAGATAAAAATAATATCACGGATTTTTTATCCTGTTATTCCGATTTAACCGCTGCTCTTTACAGTCACAATGCAAATCTCAGTGAATATATTCTGAAAATTCTCCTCGAGGACGAAAATCTGTACATTACCGCAAAAGCTCAGAATAAACCAATCGACTCATATATAGAAGAAACTGCTGAATATGAGCTTGGATTGTTTCGGAAGCTTTCTGAAATTACTCCGCAAGAGCTTGCAGATGCTTTTGACTACAACGGATTTATTCCAAAATGGAGAACCTCGGATATTGATTTTCTCAGCGAATACCGTAATCGTATCAATAATATCGGAAAATACGGATATGGTCTTTATTCTAAATATATTATGTTTATACTGAAAAACGGTAAAACCGTTCCCGTAAAACATCCCGACGCTCAGAAGCTTTCACAGCTTTATGGCTATGAAAGAGAAAGAAAGGCTGTTATTGATAATACTATCGCTCTGCTTGAGGGGAAGCCTGCACAGAATGTTCTGCTGTGCGGTGACGCAGGCACAGGAAAATCCTCTACGGTTAAAGCTGTCGTTAACGAATTCGCTGACAGAGGCTTGCGACTTATCGAAATTACAAAACAACAGCTGAGGGATATTCCGCATATAATCGACAGTATATGTAAAAATCCACTTAAATTCATTCTTTTTATCGACGACCTTTCTTTTTCCTCTGATGACGACTGCTTCGGTGCATTGAAAGCTACGCTTGAAGGCTCGGTTTCAGCAAGAGCCGATAATATCGCTATTTATGCGACAAGCAATCGCCGTCATCTTATTAAAGAGTCGTTCTCTGACAGAGATGGCGATGATATCCACCGCAACGATACCATTCAACAGCTTATTTCTCTTTCGGCTCGCTTCGGGCTTACCATTACCTTTACAAAGCCCGATAAAACAGCTTATCTTGATATCGTTAAGGGAATTGCTGAAAAATATAATATTAATACAGATAATGAACAGCTTGCTGTTCAGGCTGAGGCTTTTGCTCTTGCAGGAAGCGGACGCTCTCCACGTACTGCAAAACAGTTCGTCCACAGTCTTATCAATAATCAGATTTAATTATGGAGGTTATTTTATGTCAATTCAGAAAATTAATACTCAATCTGCTCCTGCCGCTATCGGTCCTTACTCACAGGCTGTTGTCTGTTCAGGTATGGTTTATACCTCGGGACAGATTGCTATAAATCCTGCTACAAATACTGTTGAGGCTTCTGATATCGTCGGACAGACTGAACAGATTATGAAAAATCTCGGTGAGGTACTCGCTGCGGCAGGTTCTTCATTCGATAAAGCCGTAAAAACTACCTGCTATCTCGCTGATATGAACGACTTTGCCGCTTTTAACGAAATTTACGGAAAATACTTTACTTCAAAACCTGCAAGAAGCTGTGTTGCAGTTAAAACTCTGCCTAAAAACGTTCTTGCTGAAGTTGATGTAATTGCATCTCTTTAAAGGAGCTTCTATGACTATCAGAAATATTCAGGACGAAATTTTACGTCTGAAAAAAGCTACAAATACTGCTGTTTTAGTTCACAGCTATCAAAACAGAGATATTGTTGAGATTGCCGATTTTGTCGGTGATTCCTATAAGCTTAGCGTTGACGCTAAAAATGTTAACGCTGATAATATACTTTTCTGCGGCGTTCACTTTATGGCTGAAACCGCTAAAATTCTTGCTCCTCAAAAAAGAGTGTTCCTCGCTAACCATCTTGCAGGATGTCCTATGGCGGAACAAATGGACGCTGAGCTTATACGTCAAATTAAAAATTCAGAACCTGACAGAGCTGTTGTAGCTTATGTAAACACTACTGCAAAGCTTAAAGCTGTATGCGATGTATGTGTTACGTCATCTTCTGCCGTTAAAATTGTAAAGGCTATGGAAAATGATAAAATTTTATTTATCCCCGACTGTAACCTCGGCGGATTTGTACAGAAAAATGTTCCTGAAAAGGATATAAAGCTTTTACAGGGCGGATGTCCTGTACACTCTTCTGTTACCGTTGATGACCTCAAATACGCCAAAAAACTTCATCCTGAAGCTCTTGTACTTGTTCATCCCGAATGTATTCCCGATGTTACGGCTATGGCTGACTATGCAGGCTCTACCTCAGGTATTATGGATTTTGCAAAAAATTCAGACTGCCGTGAATTTATAATCGGTACAGAAATTTCTATCGTTGAACATCTTATGTTTGAATGTCCTGATAAAAAATTCTATCCGCTTTCACAGAAAATCGTTTGCAGAGATATGAAGCTTACATCTATTATGGATGTTTATAACTCCTTGAACGGCATTGAAAATGGTGAAGCTTTTGAAATTATTATGTCAGATGAAGAAATAAACGCTTCAAAAAAATGTATTGATGAAATGATCAGACTGGGCGGCTGACAATGAAAGAAATTATCCATAAGCTTTATAAATACTCTGAGATTTCCGATGATGAGCTTAAAATGCTCATTGACTCAGCCTCCGATAAAGATGATGAGCTTTTACGCTTGCTTGCAGATGATGTACGTAGACGCTATTACGGCAGAGATGTTTTTCTGAGAGGTCTTATTGAGATTTCAAGCTATTGCAAAAATAACTGCCTTTACTGCGGTATAAGATGCGGTAACAAAAATGCAGAAAGATATCGTCTTAGTCGTGAGGATATTCTCAGTTGCTGTGATTACGGCTATTCTCTCGGATTACGCACATTCGTATTGCAAGGCGGTGAGGACGCTTTTTTCAACGATGAATTTTTATGTCCGCTAATTTCAGAAATAAAACAAAATTATCCTGAATGTGCTGTTACTCTTTCGCTTGGTGAACGCTCTATCGAAAGCTACCGCAAGCTTAAACAGGCAGGTGCAGACAGATATCTTCTGCGTCATGAAGCGGCAGATGAGGCTCTTTATACAAAATTACACCCAGAATCAATGCTGCTTGAAAACAGAAAAAGCTGTCTTTTCACATTGAAAAAGCTCGGTTTTCAGACAGGCTCGGGATTTATGGTCGGTGCTCCGTATCAGACCTCAGATAACATTGTAAGTGATATTCGCTTTCTGCAAAAGCTAAATCCTGAAATGATTGGAATAGGTCCTTTTATCCCTCACTGCTCTACCCCTTTTAAAGGCTTTAAACAGGGCGATTTAGCGCTTGTATTAAGACTGGTGAGTATACTAAGGCTTATCTTTCCAAAGGCGCTTATCCCCTCTACAACGGCTCTGGGGACTATTCATCCATACGGCAGAGAAATGGGACTTAAAGCCGGCGCTAATGTTGTTATGCCTAATCTCTCTCCTGCTGATGTAAGAAAAAAATATATGCTCTATAATGATAAAATCTGCACAGACGAAGAAGCCTGTGAAAACATCGCAAAGCTTAAAAAGCGTATTGCCGATGCAGGCTATGAAGTGCTTGGCGGACGTGGTGATGCGGTTAAATAAAAATTTAATCCAGAGAAGATTTATTTTCTTCTCTGGATTTTTGTTTACCACTAACTTCTGCAATTTTTTCAAAGCAACTGTATAAGCTTACATTGCTCTATTCCATAGCTCCAGAATTGTGATATGGGAAGTCCTTTTATCTGACATACAATACTTGAATTCATAGCTCCGTGTCCGACTATAAGTACATCCTTCCCTTGTTTTAATTGCGGGACAATCGTTTTTTCAATAAATTCTCCTGTCCTTTTAAATAATTCCTCAAAGGTTTCTGCACCGCCAATTGAGGATATATATTTTTCAGGTGCCTGAAAAAGAACGTTTATAGGACACTTCGGATTTTGAAAAGAATTTTCAATGCCCTCATATTCTCCGAAACTCATTTCAATTAAGCGGTCATCATAAATTATCGGTATATTTCTGTTTTTAAGCATTATTTCTGCCGTTTCTTTTGCACGTATGAGTGGAGAGCAATAGCAGATATCCAAATGTATGCCCTTATACTCAGCTCTTGCTTGTTCTGCCATTTTTCTGCCTTCATTATTTAACGGTATATCTGTTCTTCCTTGTAACTTATGTGCTTCATTCCATTCAGTTTTTCCATGTCTGGTAATATATAACATAGTCTTCTTCAGTCGGCTCCTTCTTAAATAAATAAGCTACAGCAAACAGCAAAATCTCTGATTTACGTATCTGCAAGCCAATTCATATCAATTTTTTCATTGACTATATTATAACAACATTCCCTTCAAAAGTCAACGACAAAAAAGTCACTTCTGATATAACATCAAAAGTGACTTTAAAATCTTTTTTATTGACAGAATTAATACATTCCGCCCATTCCGCCGCCTGCGCCCATTGGCATTGCAGGAGCATCTTCCTTGATATCAGCAACAAGGCTCTCAGTTGTAAGAACCATTGCAGCTACTGAAGCAGCATTCTGGAGTGCGCTTCTTGTAACCTTAGTAGGATCAACGATACCTGCAGGAATCATATCGCAGTATACTTCATTGTATGCATCAAAGCCATAGCCTACCTTACGTGAACGTCTGATCTTATCAATGATTACGCTGCCCTCAAGACCTGCGTTTTCAGCAATCTGACGTACAGGAGCTTCGAGTGCTTTAAGAATAATCTTTGCACCTGTCTTTTCGTCGCCGTCAAGTGATGGAAGAAGCTTTTCAACTGCAGGAATTGCATTGATAAATGCTGTACCGCCACCTGCTACGATACCCTCTTCAACAGCAGCCTTTGTAGCAGCGAGAGCGTCTTCGATACGGAGCTTCTTTTCTTTCATTTCGATTTCTGTTGCAGCACCTACCTTGATTACTGCTACACCGCCTGAAAGCTTAGCAAGTCTTTCCTGAAGCTTTTCCTTGTCGAAATCAGAAGTTGTTGTTTCGATTGCTGACTTAATCTGGTTAACTCTTGCCTTGATTCCTTCCTTATCACCTGCACCGTCAACAATAATTGTGTTTTCCTTCTGAATTACAACCTGTCTTGCAGTACCGAGCTGTTCGATTGTAGCGTCTTTAAGCTCAAGTCCGAGTTCTTCTGTAATTACTTCACCGCCTGTAAGGATTGCAATATCTCTGAGCATTTCCTTACGTCTGTCACCAAAGCCGGGAGCCTTAACTGCTGCAACCTTGAATGTTCCTCTTAAATTGTTAAGGATAATTGTTGTAAGAGCTTCACCCTCGATATCCTCAGCAATAATAACAAGCTTCTTGCCTGACTGTACAATCTGTTCGAGAAGTGGAAGTACTTCCTGAATTGAACTGATTTTCTTATCTGTAATAAGAATGAATGGTTCGTCGTATACAGCTTCCATTTTATCTGTATCTGTTACCATATATGGTGAGATATAACCTCTGTCAAACTGCATACCTTCAACAACTTCACTGTATGTTTCAGCTGTCTTGCTTTCTTCGATAGTGATTACACCGTCAGCTGTTACCTTTTCCATAGCCTCAGCAATAAGCTTACCTACGCTTTCATCAGCTGATGAAACAGTACCTACTCTTGCGATATCTTCTGAGCCACTTACAGCCTTTGAATTATCAACGATTGTATTTACAGCTGTTTGAACTGCCTTTGAAATACCCTTTTTAAGTACCATTGGGTTTGCACCTGCTGCGATATTCTTCATACCCTCTTTTACGATTGCCTGTGCAAGTAATGTAGCTGTTGTTGTACCATCACCAGCAGCATCGTTAGTCTTTGTAGCAACTTCCTTTACAAGCTGTGCACCCATATTTTCAAATGCATCTTCAAGCTCGATGTCCTTTGCAATTGTAACACCATCATTTGTGATAAGTGGTGCACCGAACTTCTTATCAAGAACTACGTTTCTGCCCTTTGGTCCCATTGTAATTCTTACTGTATCTGCAAGCTTATCAATACCTGCCTGAAGTGACTTTCTTGCGTCTTCTCCGTATTTAATATCTTTAGCCATTATAATCAATCTCCTTAACTAATAAGTTATAGCAAACATCAAAATCTTTTGAAGCTTTCTATTTTACCGACACAGAAATATAATCTCTGATTTACAAATCTGCGTGACAATTTAAATCAATTTATATATCAATGTCAAACCTATTTTTGACATTGACTATTTATTTTAAATTTATTCTACAACAGCAAGAATATCATCCTGTCTGATGATAATATACTCAACACCGTCAACCTTAACTTCAGTTCCTGCATATTTGCTTGAAAGAACCTTATCGCCAACCTTAACTGTCATAGGAACAGTCTTACCATCTTCTGTAACCTTTCCTGTACCTACTGCAACAATTTCAGCAATCTGTGGCTTTTCTTTAGCTGAACCGGATAAAATAATACCACTTTTTGTTGTTTCTTCCGCTTCTGTCATCTTTATGACAACTCTGTCTGCCAATGGTTTGATAGTCATATTTATTCCTCCTGAAAAAAGATTGTAGTTTATTATTGGTTAGCACTCTCTTTGTTTGAGTGCTAATTATATTTTACCAACTTTACAGAAAAATTCAAGTACTTTTTCGAATTTTTCATAATTTTCGGTTGCTTGCACAACCAAGCCTATTTTACGTTATATTTTTTGTACATTTTTTAGGCGTTTTCACTCTCTGATTTCTCTCGCGTATTTTTTCGACAATTTTTTCACTTTTCGAACCTCTAAACATTGACAATCTTTCTCTATGTATGATAGACTAAAATTGTATGTTATATTTTCTTTGACTAAAGGTGATTTTTATGAGAGAAATGCTTAATGTTATGATTTGTGATAATTCTCTCCATTTCGGAATTCCTTTGATGAACTTTTTACAAAAAAGCGGATTCAATGCTTTTTGTCGCCGTAGTGACATTAATCTCATATATTCCGATGATTTGCTTGATACTTGTCAGGTTATCGTTATTTATTCCGAACTTCTTTGCGGTAATATTTTCGCTTTTGTCAAACATATTCGTTCTCAGCATCCTAACATACGCGTTATTATTATTACATCTCATTCGAACAAGGATTTTTCTTTAAGTCTTGCTGATTACGGTGTTTATATAACTCTTACAATGCCTGTTTCTTTATACGATATTCAAAAATATGTTGAAAAAAATGCTTCACCATACAATTATACTCCGAGATTGCAAAGAAATATACTTTCATACCTTATAAAAATAGGGTTTCCTATACATCTCAACGGTGCTGCCTATATTGCCTGCGCTGTTGAAAATACTATAAGAAATCCTGAATTTATCAGCAGTATTACTACTGATATGTATTCGCTTATTTCAGCCCAGTTTAACGTTTCTTCCAAAATGGTAGAACGTTCCATACGTCATGCTATTGATGTAGCTTCAAAACGACAAATTCTAGCTAAACTCAAAAATAATATTAATCCTGATTTCGCAGATGATTTTGATTCATTTACCAACTCTGAATTTATTGTCGCTATTGCTGATATGTTTTGCAAGGAATTCAATATATCCAATCTATAAACAATACTATGCCGCACTTTTTTGTGCGACATTTTTATTGTATAAAAATAAAGCCGTTCCGATTTTTACGGAACGGCTTATATTATTTTATTAATCTGCGATTAAACGAGCTTGATGATTGCCATCTCAGCAGCGTCACCACGACGTGGACCGATCTTAACGATCTGTGTGTATCCGCCGTTCTTATCAGCATACTTTGGTGAAATTTCATCAAAAAGCTTCTTTGCAACGTCTTCCTTAGTAACGTAAGCCATTACCTGACGCTTGGAGTGCAGATCATTATTCTTACCGATAGTAATCATTTTTTCTGCAACAGCACGAACTTCCTTAGCTCTTGTAACAGTTGTTTCGATCTGTCCGTTTTCGAGCAAGTAAGTTACCATACCTCTGAGCATTGCTTTTCTATGGTCTGTTGTTCTACCCAGCTTTCTTGTACCCGGCATTGTAATTCACTCCTTTTATCTCAGTGCGATAACGCACTTATTCATTAATTATTCTTCCTCTGATGAAAGGTCAAAGCCCAGTGACTGAAGCTTTTCCTTTACCTCGTCAAAGGATTTCTTACCAAGGTTTCTAACCTTCATCATTTCTTCCTCAGACTTGTTAATCAAGTCATCAACTGTATTAATTCCGGCACGCTTCAAGCAATTGAAAGAACGCACCGATAAGTCAAGATCCTCAATGGTCATCTCAAGGATTTTTTCCTTACCCTTTTCGTCTTTTTCAACTAATACTTCAGCCATTCCTGCCTCTTCTGAGAGGTCGATAAACAGCTTCAGATGCTCGTTGAGGAGATTGGCTGCCTGTGATATAGCCTCTTTAGCAGATATTGTACCATCTGTCCATACTTCTAAAGTAAGCTTATCGTAGTCGGTTACCTGACCCAGACGAGTATCCTCGACTGTGTAGTTAACCTTCAAAACAGGAGTATAGATACTATCTACAGCGATTACGTCTACAGGAAGATTTATCTGCTTCTTATTACGTTCAGCAGATACATATCCTCTACCTCTGTCGATAGTAATTTCCATATAAAGCTTTGCATCTTTACCAAGTGTGGCAATATGCATACCCGGATCAAGAATATTGACTTCTGAGTCTGCCTTTATATCACCGGCTGTTATTTCACATTCGCCTTCGGCTTCGATGTAAACTGTTTTTGGTTCATCTCCGTAGAGTTTTGCAGTCAAACCCTTAATGCTAAGGATGATTTCTGTTACATCTTCCTTTACACCTGGAATTGTAGATAACTCATGATGTACTGTACCATCTTTGCCCTGAAGCTTTACTGATGTAACAGCTACACCCGGAAGCGAGGAGAGCAGCACACGTCTAAGACTGTTTCCGAGAGTAATTCCATACCCACGCTCCAACGGTGCTAAAACGAATTTACCGTATTTGCCATCACTTTTCAGCTCAACAGTTTCGATATCCGGCTTATTGATTTTCTCTAGCATAAAAACCCTCCTATTTCGCAATAACTATAATATTTTTGCAAATGAAACCAAGCAATATCTTTATATTACTTAGAATACAATTCGACGATGAGGTGTGCTGCAACTTCATAGTCAATATCTTCTGTTACTGGCATACGTACTACTGATGCTGAGAAGTTGTCTTTATTTGCGTTTAACCACATTGGAACAACTCTATCCTTAGTAGCCTCTACAGTTGACTTAAACTTTTCTGAAGTCTTATCCTTTTCAGCCAGAGCGATTACATCTCCAACCTTTACTCTGTAAGATGGAATGTTTACCTTCTTACCGTTTACTGTATAGTGATTGTGTACAACGAGCTGTCTTGCTTCTCTTCTTGTAAGAGCAAGGCCCATTCTGTATACAACGCTGTCAAGTCTTGATTCGAGACATGTAATAAGGTTATCACCTGTCTTACCTTCCATCTTTGATGCGATTTCAAAGTAGTGATAGAACTGCTTTTCGAGTACGCCGTAGATGAACTTGAGCTTCTGCTTTTCCTTTAACTGCAAACCGTATTCAGAAATCTTCTTTCTGTTGTTTGCATTCTTAAATCTGATAGATTCCTTCTTAGAAACACCCATTACTGCAGGGCTGATTCCTAAGTATCTGCATCTCTTCAGAATTGGCTCTCTATTTACTGCCATTTCTACTTACACCTCCCGTAAAATTAGACACGTCTTCTCTTTGGAGGACGGCAACCGTTGTGTGGAATTGGGGTTACGTCCTTAATCATCTTAACCTCAAGACCAACTGTCTGAAGTGCTCTGATTGCTGCTTCACGGCCTGAACCAGGACCCTTTACGTATACCTCAACTGTCTTAAGACCATGCTCCATAGCTGCCTTAGCTGCTGTTTCTGCTGCTGTCTGTGCTGCAAACGGAGTTGACTTCTTTGAACCTCTGAAACCGAGTCCGCCTGCACTTGCCCATGAAATAGCGTTACCCTGTGTATCAGTAATTGTTACAATTGTATTGTTAAAAGTGGACTGAATATGAACTGCGCCACTTTCGATGTTTTTACGCTCTCTACGTCTTCTGATAGTAGAAACCTTTTTACCTTTCTGCTGTGCCAAAGCTCATACCTCCTTACTTCTTCTTGTTTGCGATTGTCTTTACAGGACCCTTACGTGTTCTTGCGTTTGTCTTTGTTCTCTGTCCTCTTACAGGAAGTCCCTTACGGTGACGAACGCCTCTGTAACAGCCTATTTCAACTAATCTCTTGATATTGAGGGCTACTTCTCTACGAAGGTCACCTTCAACTGTATAGTGAGCATCGATATAGTCACGCAATTTTGCTACATCCTCTTCTGAGAGGTCCTTAACTCTTGTATCAGGATTTACTCCTGTATTTGCGAGGATTGTTGTAGCAGTCTGACGACCGATTCCGTAGATATAAGTGAGTCCGATTTCTACTCTCTTGTTCTTTGGAAGGTCAACACCAGATATTCTTGCCATATTGTTATTTGCACCTCCATTAATGCGACGGGATTAACCCTGACGCTGTTTATGCTTTGGATTTTCGCAGATTACCATTATTCTGCCCTTACGTTTAATAACCTTGCATTTTTCGCAAATTGGTTTTACTGAAGGTCTAACTTTCATTGAAATTACCTCCTTAACGGATTGACGAGTTTTTAAGCTCTATTTTTTTACTTTACACGCCATGTTATTCTTCCCTTGGTAAGATCGTATGGAGAAAGCTCTAACTTTACCTTATCTCCCGGAACTATTCTGATATAGTTCATTCTGAGCTTACCTGATACATGTGAAAGAACCTCATGACCATTTTCAAGCTGAACCTTAAACATTGCATTCGGCAACGCTTCAAGAACCTTGCCTTCTACTTCGATTACATCTTCCTTTGACATACTTTACCCTCCTAATCGGTTAAGTGTCTGAGTATTCACCCAACACCTTTCTGAGCTTTTTATCTGTTATATCGTTTATATCTATGACGTTACCTGTAAAGCTTAAATGCTTTATGCTTTTTCGCTTCGGTGATGAAAGCTTTCGGCTTTTTCCATCTGCGATTAAGCAGTATTTATCTTCTTTTCCGAGTATTACGAAATATTTTCCGTTATCTCTTCCGGCAACTGCCTTAACGACTAAGCCTTTTACAGCGTTCACATTATCCCCTCCGTTACGGTCTTGTCATTATAACAGGACCATCTGAAGTTAATGCGATTGTGTGCTCAAAGTGAGCTGAAAGTGAACCACTTGCCGTCAGAACAGTCCAACCATCCTTCTGAACCTTTACACCGTCGCCTTTTGCATTTATCATCGGCTCGATGCAGATTGTCATTCCGGCTGTCAGTCTTGGGCCTTTGCCTGCCTCACCGTAATTTGGTACTTCTGGTGATTCATGAAGATTTCTTCCGATTCCGTGACCGCAATAATTTCTTACTATGCCATAGCCTCTTGAAGAGCAATACTCCTCAACCGCATGGCTTACATCACCTAATCTTGCTCCTACCTGAGCAGCTTCTATACCTTTATAAAGGCTGGCTTCAGTAATCTCTAACAATGCCTTTGCTTCTTCGGATATTTTTCCGCATGGGAATGTCGCACATGTATCACCGTGAAAACCGTTATAAAAGGCTCCCACATCGACGCTTACGATATCGCCCTCACGAATTATCTTTGAAGCACGAGGTATTCCGTGAATTACCTCATTATTTATTGAAATGCAAGCACTACCCGGAAAGCCGCCATATCCGAGGAATGATGGCTTTGCATTACAGCTTATGATATAATCGTGAACGATTTTATCAAGCTCAAGAGTAGTCATACCTGCTTTTATAGATTCACCGGCAAGCTGCAATGCCTGACCGGCAATTTTGCCTGCATCACGCATTTTAGCTAAATCGGTTTTTGATTTTATGCTTATCATTATTTATGCTCCGACTGCTGCAAGAGTAAGTTTTGAAGTTTCAGCAACTTCCTCCTGTCCTTCAACAGTAACAAGTTTACCCTGTTTTTCGTAATAGTCTTTAAGAGGAGCTGTTTTTTCATGATATACAGCAAGTCTTTCAAGAACTGTTTCAGGCTGGTCGTCCTTACGGATTATTGTAGCTCCGCCGCACTTATCGCACTTGCCTTCAACCTTTGATGGCTTATACTCAATGTGGTATGAAGCACCGCAGCCTTCGCATACTCTTCTGCCTGAAACTCTCTGCTTGATTGTTTCATCAGCAACTGAGATTTCTACTACCTTATCGATTTTAATATTCATATCATCAAGAGCCTGAGCCTGTGGAACAGTTCTTGGGAAACCGTCAAGAATGAAACCATTCTTGCAGTCGTCCTCAGCGATTCTCTCTTTAAGGATACCGATAACGATATCGTCTGAAACGAGAGCTCCTGCGTCCATAGCTGCCTTAGCCTTGAGACCGTATTCTGTGCCGTTTTTAGCAGCTTCACGAAGAATGTTGCCTGTTGAAATCTGTGGGATACTGAGTGCCTCTGAAACTACTTCAGCCTGAGTACCTTTTCCCGCACCGGGAGCACCTAAAAATATTAAATTCATAATTAAATCCCCTTACTGCAGGAAGCCCTTATGATGACGCATCATCATCTGAGATTCCAATGTACGACTTGTTTCAAGTGCAACGCTTACAACGATAAGTATTGATGTACCACCCATTGAAAGGTTGCTGAGGTTTGAATCAGCCATTGATACAAAGATCGGAATAACTGCAATCACACCTAAGAAAAATGCGCCGACAATTGTTATCTTTGAAAGAACCTTCTGAAGATAATCAGAAGTTGGCTTACCAGGTCTGATACCTGGGATACCGCCGTTGCTCTGACGAAGATCATTTGCAATCTGAACCGGATTATACTGCATTGAAACATAGAAGTAGTTGAATCCGATAATCAAAAGGAAATAGATGATTGCATATGAGAAGCTATGTGTACTAAAGAACTTGCAGAAGTGATAATAAAATCCGCTTGTTACTTTAGGATCAAGTGGCTTGAAAAGCTGAATTGTCTGCGGCAATGACATAAATGACATTGCAAAGATGATTGGCATAACACCGCTCATACAAATTTTAATCGGAATATGTGTTTTCTGTCCGCCGTACTGTTTTCTGCCAACAACACGTTTTGCGTACTGAATTGTAATTCTGCGTTCTGATTCGTTCATAAATACGATGAAACCGATCATAAGAACGAAGAATAATAAAACACCGATTGTTACGAAAAGATATTTTGCCGGGTCACTCTTTGTAAGTGAAATAAGTGTACCCATATCCTTTGGAAATCTTGCTACAATACCTGCAAAGAGGAGCATTGAAACACCATTTCCGATACCCTTATCATTAATTCTGTTACCCATCCAGATAACAAGTGAAGCACCTGCCATAAAGCTTGCAATAATTACAGCAGCGACAAAGTATTCGTGCCAGCCGTTAAGATACTTAGCCGGAATAGCATTCATACTGTTTTTAAGTGTCATATAATAAGCAACTGACATAAAGAGTGCAAGACCTAAAGCTACGAAAGCCGTAATCTTATTGAGTGTCTTTCTTCCCTCTTCACCTTCCTGCTGCATTCTTTCGAGTGGAGGAAGTGCATAGGTCAGAAGCTGCATTATGATTGATGCATTAATGTATGGGGTAATTGAAAGTGAGAAGATAGTAGCCTTTGACAAGGCACCACCTGTCATTGTATCCAGATATTCAAGGAAGTTACCGTTTACAGCATTATCCTCCATCCATGTACCAACAAGTGATGTATCGAGGAATGGAACTGTTATTGAACTTCCAAATCTGAAAATGATAATCATGAGTAATGTGTAAAGAATTTTCTTTCTTAAATCCTGTAATTTCCAGGCATTTCTCAAGGTTTCAAACACATTACATCACCTCAGCTTTCCCGCCAGCCTTTTCGATTTTTTCGATTGCACTCTTTGTAAACTTAGCAGCCTTTACTGTTACCTTTGCTGTAAGCTCACCATTACCGAGTACTTTTACTCCATCGTTAATCTTCTTTACAAGACCTGCTGCCACGAGAAGCTCTGTATCAACTACAGTACCGTCTGTGAACTTATTAAGATCTGATACGTTAATAATTGAATACTTTGTTGCAAAAACGTTGTTGAATCCTCTCTTTGGGATACGTCTTGCCAATGGCATCTGTCCACCCTCAAAGCCGATTCTTACGCCACCGCCTGAACGTGCATTCTGACCCTTATGTCCCTTACCGGCTGTTTTGCCGTTACCTGAACCGTGGCCTCTACCTACACGCTTTACTGCCTTATTTGAATCAGCAGCTGGTGTTAATTCGTGAATTTTCATTTGGTTTGCACCTCCTTGTTTACGCTTCTTGTACCTCAACGAGGTGAATTATCTTCTTAATTTTACCTTTTGTCTGCTCGTTGTCAGGCTGAACTGTAATATCTCCAACCTTCTTTAAGCCAAGTGACTGAGCAGTAGCAATCTGGTCTTTTTTTCTACCAATAAGGCTCTTTACGAGCTTGATTTCCTTTGCCATTTCTGCTGCCTCCTTAACCTAAAATTTCCTTAACTGTTTTGCCTCTCTTTTCAGCAACTTCTTTTGCTGTTGTGCATGAAGCAAGACCGTTAATTGTAGCTCTTACAACGTTGCAAGGATTGTTTGAACGCAGTGACTTTGTTCTGATATCCTTGATACCTGCTACTTCGATTACGGCACGAACAGGACCACCTGCGATAACACCTGTACCAGGTGCTGCCGGCTTCATAAGAACTCTTCCTGCGCCGAATTCACCGATTATTTCATGAGGGATTGTTGTTCCCTTTAATGCAATCTTTACAAGATTCTTCTTTGCATCTTCGATGCCCTTGCGGATTGCATCCGGAACTTCGCCTGCCTTACCAAGACCAAAGCCTACGATACCATTTCCGTCGCCTACTACTACGAGTGCTGCAAACTTCATGATACGTCCGCCCTTTACTGTCTTTGAAACACGGTTGATAGAAACAACCTTTTCTTCAAGCTCCAAGCCCTGTGCATCTATTTTAGCCATCGTTTTTCCTCCCTCTTAGAACTTTAATCCGTTTTCACGAGCGCCTTCTGCAAGTTCCTTCACTCTTCCGTGATAGAGATAGCCGCCTCTGTCGAATACAACTTCGCTGATTCCCTTTGCCTGTGCGTTCTTTGCTATCATCTCGCCAACCTTACGTGCACCTTCTACATTGCCGCCGTTACCTTCGAAGCCCTTGTCCATGCTTGATGCTGATGCAAGAGTAACTCCATTAACGTCGTCTATAAGCTGTGCATAGATATGCTTTGATGAACGGAAAACGTTAAGACGTGGACGCTCAGGAGTACCGGAAATCTTCGCACGAACTCTGCGATGTCTTTTTAATCTGGCTTTATTGCTGTCAATCTTTTTAATCATAGCAATCTACTCCTTTTAATTACTTCTTGCCCTTACCGGCTTTACCTTCCTTGCGGATGATACGTTCGCCGACATATCTGATACCCTTGCCCTTATATGGCTCAGGTGGACGCTTTTCACGTACTTCTGCTGCAAACTGACCTACAGCCTGCTTGTCGATACCATTGATAACAATCTTATTTGGCTGTGGAACTTCGATTGTAATTCCGTTGCCTTCTGACATTATTACCTGGTGTGAATAACCGAGGTTCATTACGAGGTCCTTACCCTGCTTTGCAGCTCTGTAACCTACACCCTCGATTTCAAGTGTTTTTGAATATCCGTTTGATACACCCTCTACCATATTAGCGATGAGTGTTCTTGTAAGACCATGAAGAGCTCTGTTCTCTTTCTTATCGTTTGGTCTTGCTACTGTGATAACGCCATCTGCGATATCAATTGTAAGCTCTTTACTGAACTGTTTTGTAAGTTCGCCCTTTGGGCCTTTTACTGTAATGCAGTTATCAGCGTTTTTTACCTCTACACCGGCAGGAACGCTAATAGGCATTTTTCCAATTCTTGACATATCAGCTTCCTCCTTACCAAATGTATGCTAATACTTCGCCGCCGACATTAAGCTCACGAGCCTTCTTATCAGTAACGATGCCCTTAGATGTTGAAACTATTGCAATACCAAGGCCTTTTCTTACCTTTGGCATATCTGCACAGCTTGCATATATACGCAAACCCGGCTTTGACACTCTACGTAAGCCTGTGATTACCGGTGACTTATTGTCGCCATACTTTAATGTAATTCTGATAACACCCTGCTTACCATCTTCAATGAGCTGGAAGCTCTTTACATAACCCTCATCTACGAGAATCTGTGTAATAGCCTTCTTTACATTTGAAGCTGGAACGTCAACGGTTGCGTGCTTTGCTGAATTCGCATTACGAATTCTTGTTAAAAGATCTGCTATTGTATCAGTAATTTGCATGCCGAATGACCTCCTTATTGTATTTTACCAGCTTGCCTTCTTAACCCCTGGAATCTGACCGTCATGCGCGAGTTCTCTGAAGCAGATACGGCAAATGCCGAACTTTCTCAGATATGCATGTGGTCTGCCACAAATCTTGCATCTGTTATATGCTCTTGTGGAATACTTGGGAGTTCTCTGCTGCTTATTAATCATTGCCTTTTTAGCCATTTAATTTTTCCTCCCTAGATTACTTTACGAATGGAGCACCCAGAAGAGTGAGCAGCTCTTTCGCTTCTTCATCGGTTTCAGCAGTTGTAATGAAGTTTATATCCATACCTCTTACCTTATCGATTTTATCGTACTCAATTTCAGGGAAAATGAGTTGTTCCTTTATACCTGTTGAGTAGTTACCCTTTCCGTCGAATGAGTTAGGGTTTATTCCTCTGAAGTCACGAACTCTTGGGAAAGCTACATTAAAGAGCTTGTCAACAAATTCGTACATCTTTTCGCCTCTGAGTGTAACCTTTACGCCGATTGGCATTCCCTCACGAAGCTTAAAGTTAGCAACTGACTTCTTAGCTCTGCAAACTACCGGCTTCTGACCTGTAATTGCTGCAATATCAGTCATTATAGCGTCAATTACCTTTGCATTATCCTTAGCTTCGCCGGCACCTACATTTACGATTACCTTTTCGAGCTTTGGAATCTGCATTACACTCTTATAGCCGAACTTCTTCATCATTGCAGGAGCTACTGTGCTAACATAATAATCTTTTAATCTTGCCATGTCGCACTCTCCTTAATTGAATGATTTACCGCATTTCTTGCAAACGCGGAGCTTCTTGCCGTCCTCAACAACGTGGCCTACTCTTGTAGCCTTGCCACATTTAGGACACACAAGCTGTACCTTGCAAGAATAAATCGGAGCTTCTGCCTTAACTATTCCACCCTGCTGACCCATTCTTGTTGGCTTTACATGCTTTGTGATGATGTTGATACCTTCAACGATGACTTTATCTTCCTTTGGGCTTACTTCAAGAACCTTACCTGTCTTTCTTGAGCCATTCTTTTCATACTTGTCTTCGTATTTACCCTTAAGGAGAACTACTGTGTCACCTGTTTTTACATGTACTTTACTCATAACCGAATGACACCTCCATTAAAGTACTTCCGGAGCAAGACTAAGAATCTTTGTGTATTCTTTTTCACGAAGTTCCTTAGCAACCGGTCCGAATATACGAGTTCCCTTTGGATTCTTATCTTCCTTAATTATAACAGCAGCATTCTCATCAAAACGGATATATGTTCCGTCTTCTCTTCTGAGACCCTTTGCTGAACGAACGATTACTGCCTTTACAACGTCGCCCTTCTTTACAACGCCTCCGGGTGTTGCTTTCTTTACAGAAGCTACCACAACGTCACCGATATTTGCATATCTTCTACGTGTACCGCCCAGAACTCTGATACACATAAGCTCCTTTGCGCCTGTGTTATCAGCGACTTTCAAATAAGTCTGCATCTGTATCACAGCGAGTTCCTCCTTTCAAGCTTAAAAAGCTTTCATACAATATATATGGTTAATTACTTAGCTCTTTCAATAATGTTTGTTACACGCCATCTCTTGTCTTTTGAAAGTGGACGTGTTTCCATAACCTCAACGCGGTCACCAATCTTGCACTCATTCTTTTCATCGTGAGCTTTAAGCTTGATTGTACGCTTGATGATCTTCTTGTAAAGCGGATGTTTAACATTGTCAACGATAGCAACAACGATTGTTTTATCCATCTTGTCGCTTACAACTTTACCTACTCTGGTTTTTCTAAGGTTTCTCTCAGACACAGCTAAATCCTCCCTTTCTTACTGCTTTTCAAGCTCTGCAGCACGCAGATTTGTCTTGATGCGAGCAATATCCTTCTTTACAGCCTTAAGACGAGCTGTATTTTCGAGCTGATTTACTGCAAGCTGAAAGCGGAGCGCAAAAAGCTCTTCCTTTAATCCAGCAAGCTTTTCGTTCATTTCGTCAACTGTCATATTTTTAATTTCAGATGCCTTCATTACTGCTCCCCTCCTTGCTCTTTACATATGAATTTGCACTTGATTGGAAGCTTGTGCATAGCAAGACGCATAGCTTCTCTTGCAGTTTCTTCAGCAACGCCCTTGATTTCGAACATTACTCTGCCCGGCTTTACTACTGCTACCCAGTATTCCGGTGAACCTTTACCTGAACCCATTCGTGTTTCAGCCGGCTTTTCTGTTATTGGCTTATCAGGGAATATCTTAATCCAAACCTGACCGCCTCTCTTGATGTAACGTGTCATAGCGATACGGGCAGACTCAATCTGGTTGGAAGTAATCCAAGCAGGTTCGAGTGCCTGAAGACCGAAATCACCGTATGTTACTGTATTACCTCTGTATGCCTTACCCTTAAGACGTCCTCTGTGGACTCTGCGGTATTTTACTCTTTTTGGAAGTAGCATTACTGGTTACCTCCTTCTCTTCTTGCTTCACGACCCTTGAAATTATTGTTGCGTCTGTTGCCGTTTCTATCGTCGCGACGCTTTCTTTCAGGTCTGTCATTCTTCTTTTCAATCTTTTCTCTCTGAGCAGCAGCCTTTGCAGCGTCACCCTTGAGAACTTCACCCTTGTAAATCCATACCTTTATGCCGAGCTTTCCGTATGTTGTATCAGCTTCAGCAAATCCGTAATCGATATCTGCACGGATTGTCTGGAGTGGAATTGTACCTTCGTGATAGCTTTCGCTTCTTGCGATTTCAGCACCTGCAAGTCTACCGGAAACCTTTACCTTGATACCCTTTGCACCAAGACGCATTGTTCTGCCGATTGACTGTTTCATTGCACGTCTGAATGAAATTCTGTTTTCAAGATCAAGAGCAATCTTTTCTGCAACGAGCTGAGCGTCCATATCTGGCTGCTTAACTTCTAAAATGTTGATGAAAACCTGCTTCTTCATCATTGCTTCGAGCTTTACACGAAGCTTATCGATTTCTGTACCGCCTCTGCCGATTACAATACCCGGCTTTGCGCAGTGAATGTGGATTCTGACTTTATCAGCGAAACGTTCGATTTCTACCTTTGGAACACCTGCTGCATACAAGCTCTTCTTGATGAAATTACGAACATTGTAGTCCTCAACAAGAGTGTCGCCAAATTCTGCCTTATTCGCAAACCAGCGAGAATCCCAATCCTTTATAACGCCGACACGAAGACCGTGTGGATTAACTTTCTGGCCCATTTCTCAAACCTCCTTGGGATTATTCTTTTTCTTTGAGAACAATTGTGATATGTGATGTTCTCTTTAATATTCTGAATGCTCTGCCCTGTGCTCTAGGCATAATTCTCTTCATGATAGGACCCGGTGTTACGAAACATTCTGCAACATAAAGGTTATCCTTATCCATGTTGTTATTATTTTCAGCATTTGCCATAGCGGACTTCAAAAGCTTTGCGAGAATAGGACTTGCTGCCTTTGGAGTAAGATCTAATGTAGCTAATGCGAGGTCAACAGGCTTGTTTCTGATAAGATCGAGAACAATCTGTACCTTTCTTGGTGATATACGAGCATTTCTTAAATAAGCTCTTGCTTCCATTGTGAGCTCCTCCTTCCGCTATTTCTTACCGTTATTTGATGTTTTTGAGCCTGCGTGGCCCTTGTAGGTTCTTGTTGGTGCAAATTCACCGAGCTTATGACCTACCATATCCTCTGTCACATATACAGGAACGTGCTTACGACCGTCATGTACTGCGAATGTGTGTCCTACAAAATCAGGGAAAATTGTTGATGAACGGCTCCAGGTTTTAAGAACTTTCTTTTCACCTGCTTCATTCATTGCCATAACCCTCTTAAGAAGAACCTCCTGGACATAAGGTCCTTTTTTAATGCTTCTGCTCATTAATCAGTTCCTCCTTTCAGATTATTTACCGTTACGGCGTTTTACGATGAACTTATCTGTTCTGTTGTGCTTCTTACGAGTCTTGTAACCAAGAGCTGGTTTGCCCCATGGTGTTACAGGTCCCGGACGTCCAACCGGTGATTTACCTTCACCACCACCGTGTGGGTGATCGCATGGGTTCATTACAGAACCTCTTACTGTTGGTCTCCAGCCCATGTTACGAACACGACCTGCTTTACCGTAGTTAACGTTTTCGTGGTCGATGTTTGAAACCTGACCGATTGAAGCCTTACATGTTACAGGAACTTTTCTCATTTCGCCTGAAGGAAGTCTTACGAGAGCATAATTATCTTCCTTACCCATAAGCTGAGCCATATTACCTGCTGAACGAACGAGCTGAGCGCCCTTTCCTGGATAAAGCTCGATAGCGTGGATAAATGTACCAACCGGAATATCTATAAGCTTAAGTGCGTTACCAGGCTTGATATCTGACTCAGAACCTGACTGAATCTTATCTCCAACCTTTAATCCGTTTGGAGCAAGGATATATCTCTTTTCGCCGTCCTCATACTGAACGAGAGCGATGAATGCGCTTCTGTTTGGATCGTATTCGATTGTCATAACAGTTGCGATGATATCATCCTTATCACGCTTGAAATCTATAACACGGTATTTTCTTCTGTTACCGCCGCCTCTGTGGCGAACTGTAATTCTTCCGTAGCTGTTTCTGCCTGATTTCTTCTTCATTGGTTCAAGCAGACTCTTCTCCGGAGCAACCTTTGACAACTGTGAGTAATCAGTTACTGTCATCTGACGACGTGATGGAGTTGTCGGTTTGTAGGTTTTGATTGCCATTTATTTCACTCCTTAAATGCGTTTTCGCGGGAGCATTACTCCCATACCTTTGCTGATTAAATCAAATATTAATACATACCATCGAAGAATTCGATTGTCTTTGAATCTGAAGTAAGAGTAACAATAGCCTTCTTCCAATCAGCAGTCTTTCCAACGAATCTGCCTACGCGCTTTACACGGCCTCTGCAGTTCATTGTATTTACCTTAGCAACCTTAACACCGAAAAGCTTTTCAATTGCGTCAGCGATTTCAAGCTTATTAGCGTCCTTAGCTACTTTAAAGGTGTACTTTCCAACCTGAAGACCATCAATACTTTTTTCTGTGATAACAGGTTTTAAAATGATATCCTGTGGTGCTTTCATTATGCGTACACCTCCTCAATTTTACCGATAGCATTCTTTACAACGATGAACTTGTCATGGTTAAGAATGTCATATACATTAAGTGTGTTAACAGCTGCAGTCTTTACGCCCGGGATGTTAGCAGCACTTTTTACAACCATCTTATCAGCCTCAGCTGTAACGATAAGAGCCTTACCTTCTACACCGAGAGCCTTAAGCATTTCAACAACTGTCTTTGTCTTGTAGTTTTCAAGAGTAAGTGCATCAAGAACGATGAGGTTGTTGTCATTTACCTTAGTTGAAAGAGCAGACTTCATTGCAAGACGTCTTACTTTCTTATTAAGTGTGTAGCTATAGCTTCTTGGCTTAGGGCCGAGAGCTACGCCACCGTGATACCATTGAGGAGCACGGATTGAACCCTGTCTTGCGTGGCCTGTACCTTTCTGTCTCCAAGGCTTTCTGCCGCCGCCTCTTACTTCTGTTCTTGTAAGAGTTGACTGTGTGCCCTGACGCTGATTTGCAAGGTAGTTAACAACCATTGCGTGCATAACAGCTTCATTAGGAGTAATTCCGAAAACAGAATCTGCAAGCTCTGTTTCTGAAACCTTATTACCAGCCATATCAAAAACTGAAATTGTTGACATTTATGCTTCCTCCTTCCTTAAGCCTTTACGCTGTCAATGATGCAAACGATTCCGCCCTTAGGACCCGGAACAGCACCCTTGATTGCGATGAGATTGTTTTCTTCGTCTATTTTAACGATTTCGAGATTCTGAACTGTTACCTGCTCAGCACCCATGTGGCCAGGCATTCCCTTACCCTTGAAGATTCTTGATGGTGATGAACATGCACCCATTGAACCTGCTTCTCTGTGTACAGGGCCTGTACCGTGAGTTTCCTTAAGTCTGTGCTGATTGTGACGCTTGATAGCACCTGCAAAACCTTTACCTTTGCTTGTGCCGCTTACATCAACAATGTCACCTACTGTAAAAGTATCAGCCTTGATAATATCACCGACATTAAGTGTTTCGCAATCTTCGAATCTGAATTCCTTGAGAGTCTTCTTGCAAGCAACATCAGCCTTATCGAAGTGACCCTTCATAGGCTTGTTAACTCTCTGAACCTTAACGTCGCCAAAACCGAGCTGAAGTGCAGCATAACCGTCGTTATCAACAGTTTTCTTCTGAACTACAACACATGGACCGGCTTCTACTACTGTTACAGGAACAACTTTTCCTGCTTCATCGAAAATCTGAGTCATACCGATTTTCTTACCGATAATACCTTTTTGCATTTCGCATTTCCTCCTGTTAGGTTATTGGTTGACATTTCGTCAACATGACCGACGGATTACCGTCATCCCGTATTCACATACGGATTGCAATAGAGCAGTAATTACTTAACTTCCATTACTACGTCTACGCCTGCAGGGATTTCAAGCTTTTCAAGAGCAGCTGAAGTCTTATCTGTTGGTGTTAAAACATCGATAAGACGCTTGTGAGTTCTCATTTCGAACTGTTCACGGCTATCCTTGTACTTGTGTACAGCACGGAGAATTGTAACAACTTCCTTATCTGTTGGAAGTGGAATCGGACCTGAAACTCTGGCACCGCTTCTCTTAGCTGCTTCAACGATCTTAGCTGCTGCAATATCAACAGTAGCGTGATCGTATCCCTTAATCTTGAATCTGATTTTTTCGTTGACTGCCACTATATTTCGCCTCCTTGAGATTTTTTATGGGGGCGGGAATTCCCACAACACGTTTCCGTGTGTTTCGTAGCTCCTTTAATTAAAAAACCCGAAAATCGCAATTCTGATTTTCGGGCAAAGAACTCAATAAGACACAAAAAGGGCATAGCTATTACATACGCAAGCTGTAAACCATACACCACAAACTGTGTTCATTATTCCCTTTCGCCCGGTTTTAAATCGGACATACTCCACAGAAATTACCTGACAAACCGTCAGCAACCTTCTGCTTCAACGCATATCTTGTTGCAATCAGCCGAATACGCAATCACCGCACTCGACTTGTTAATTATAGCACATAAAGCCACATTTTACAAGAAGTGCGGTGAAATTTATTTGTAAATTTTTTGTAAATAAATTATGATATTTTATTTATTCTTCTTTTTTGTCATCTGCATAGGTTACAGTGTTTATAAATGCCGCAGGGTCATAGCACATACCAAGATAACGCACCTCAAAATGAAGATGATTTCCATATGAATTACCCGTATTTCCGACTGCACCTATAAGCTGTCCTCTCGAAACGTACTGCCCCGAAGTAACGTAAAGCATACTGCAATGCGCATAGACAGTTTCATATCCGTCCTGATGCTCAATCATTACGAAATAGCCATATCCTCCGGGATTCCAGCCTGCCGAAACAACAACACCCTCTTTTGCGGCGTAAATATCAGTTCCCGCAGGTGCCGCAATATCAAGTCCTTTATGATTTCTGTCGCTGAGAAATGGGTCACTTACATATCCTCCGTCAACAGGCCAGCCGAATTCTCCCGTGCCATAA
The DNA here is from genome assembly GCA_015066925.1 of Ruminococcus sp. Classification (GTDB taxonomy): domain Bacteria; phylum Bacillota; class Clostridia; order Oscillospirales; family Ruminococcaceae; genus Ruminococcus. Next base: position 16,238 of record SVNL01000004.1, on the reverse strand, counting down.
AGCTTAGTAGACGAACTTGAAGGCTTTGCAAGATAAGTTCCGACGCCAACCTGCTCAACAACAGGCTTCTTTGTAACTTCAGAGCTGACTACTGTTCTTGAACGCTCTATTCCGTCTATATAAGTAATCTCTACATTGTTACGTCTTTCTCCACGCTCGCCTTTTACGAGAATTTCTCTGTCACCGACATTAAGTGAGCTTGTTTCTATTTCGACTGTTGAGTATTCAATAAAAGTTATAGTTTCAAGGTCACGTGTATACTCTATCGGAAGAACACTTTCTCTTTCAACTACTTTAAGAATGTTTCCCTGAACAAAATTATCGCCAACATTAGGATTAAGCTCATAAAACTTATCAAGCTGCATATTGAACTTCTGGCACACTACCTCAGCCGAGTCGCCCTTCTGAGCAACATAGGTTGTATGTCTTTCATTACTTGCGGTAAGCTTATAGATAGCCGCCTCTTCTGTCATAACACTCTTTTCGAGATAAGTTCCGTATCTGTATTCAACCTCATTCTTAAATCTAATATTCCTTACATTTCCGTCAGCCTTATAGTTAACGAGAATATCCGTAAGTGCATTTTCCAACGGAGTTTTATCCTTTACAGCACCGACAAATTCGTCATCAATATAAATTCCGTATGCTTCCGTAAGCTCGTAATCCGATTCGCTCAAAAGCTTATTCGCCAGCTGAACCGAATTGTAATACTGCTCGTCCTCTGACACAATCTTGATTGAAAGCTTAGGACTCAGTTCCATATCAACTCCGTCAACGTATTCCATTCTCTGACGGACTTCTCTTGTAGCAACGTCAAGGTCAGCTTCTTCTGTAATAACACCAATCTGCTTCCCGTTATATTCAACGCATATACCGTATTCAAAACCTGAACCCAGCTTTACAACTCCAAGAAAAAATACAACAGATATTATCGGAAGAACATAGTTGAATGCCGTATAGAACATTCCGTCCACACCAAAGAGATATCTTATCACACTTTTTATAAGAAGAAGATATTTTTCTTTTCCACTCAGCTTTCGTGCCTCACGCACAGAACGCTGAAGAGCAAGTGTTTTATCATTTCTTTTCTTGAAAGCGTTTTTAACGTGAGCAAAGACAATCTTTGCCAGTCCCCACACACTGCTGAACACATCTGTTATAACAAACCATATTCCGCTGAGTATTTTTAAAACCAGCAGTATAAGTTTTACAGCAGTTTTAGTTCCGTCAACACCTATTTTCACCATAAAAGCTGTCAACGCTTTCACAAGTCTTTTTAAAATGCTTCTATCTGAATGACTGTAATTCTGTAAATTCAAAACAGCAGGATCGGTAATCGTATTTTTTTCCGATTCCGCTTCTGATTCAAGACCGGGAATATTATCCGTATTTCCGTTATCCATTATCACAGCTCCTTTCAGCAGATTATTGACGCATTCTCTTTCATCATCTTTCAAACTAAGCGTCAATGAAACATATTATATCATATATCATTGAAAAATAAAAGTGTTTTTTTATTATTTCCTTATTTTATGTGGTAATTATACTCAAGCATTTCCGCTGTATAGCCCTTTGTTGCTTTAATAAACGGAACAACAGATTTTTTTGCACCATCAAGGTCGTGCTCTCTGTAATTTCCGCATTCAGCCTCGCTGACTCCCGGGATTTCTCCATTATAATCCGCAATAAATTCAAATGCATCTCTTACTATTTTTATTGCTGTTTCAGGAGCAAGATTTCTTGTGAGAAAATAAAAGCCTGTTCTGCAGCCCATAGGTCCTACATATATTATGCTGTCAGAAAATTCCGTATTTCTCGCATAAGTAGCAAAAAGATGTTCAATTGTGTGAATAGCACCGTATTCAAGGTAAACTCCACCGTTAGGTTTTACCATTCTTACGTCATATGTAGTAATATCCCCGTCAATTCGTGAAATATACATTCCCACACCAAATTTTGTATGGTCAACCTCAAAGCTTTTTATTCTTTTCATTTTTATATACCTCCATTAAATAATATTTTTATATCCTCGCTGATTTCAGCGACAACTGTTATTTTTTCTCCGCTTACATAGTCGGTAAAAATCATTTTTCCGCAATGAAGTGCCTGACGATTTATGAAATCAAGTCCTCCGCCGTACATATCATCTCCCGCAAGTGGGTGTCCGATATGCGAAAAGTGAACTCTTATCTGATGAGTACGCCCTGTTTCGAGATGAATTTCAGCAAACGAAAACCTTTCATTATGCGCAAGTCTTTTATAATGAGTTACGGCTCGCTGACCGTCCTCGCTCACACATCTCACAATTATTGATTCCTGCACACGTGCAATGGGAGCTTCTATCACGCCCTCTTCCTCGATAATCCCCTCAGCAACGGCGTAGTACACTTTTTCTATATTGCCCTGAAGCAAATTTGCACTATGAGCATTCTTCGCAACAGCACACAGTCCCGACGTATCACTATCCAGACGATTTATCGGTCTGAACGTAAGCTCGGGATAAAGATATGCAAAATAATTCCCCAACGTATCGCCCTGATGCTTTATAGACGGGTGCACAGGCATTCCGCTTGGCTTATTGAATATTACAACATTTTCATCTTCATATGCTATTACCGCTTCAAGCTCTCCATTAGGCTCGAGAAAGCTTGAATCCTCAAGCTTTAAAATTATCTCATCGCCGTCATAGACCATATCTATACTGCGGACAAGCTCGCCGTTTCGGGTTATTCCGTTATTCTGCCGCTTCAGCTTCGTCAGCAGACGTTTTGAAATTCCTATCTCTCCAAGCAGATATTTTTGAAGAGTTATCGGCGTTTTCGTTTTTACTTTGCACCTTAACCCATTCATCATATTCCGCCTCCTTGATACATATATTTATATAAAGCGAAATCGTTGTAAAAAAACTGCCGAGCATAAAAGGTATTGTCACTATCGCAAGCAAAGGAAGCCCCTTAACCGCAATAAGCCTGATGAGTCCTGTTCTGCGTCCTTTCATTACTCTGAACGATTTCATTATCAAAGCAAAAACATTCTCTTTTGCATTCTTTGCCATTACAAATGGTACTGCGGCTGCTCCAAGTGTCGCCCATATCCACATTCCAAGTGAAAACAAGGTCATTGATACACAATGAATTCCGTAAAAAATTCCGCTGCTGCTTCCGCTTAACAGCATTTCAGACGCAAATCCGATAAATACTCCGCACGGAAGAAAGAATAAGGCAAGAATGAATTTTGTAAGAAGCATAGTGACTATGCTTTTTCTGAGTATTTTGTAATCAGAAAGAATTTCGGACAAGCTGTGAAAGCTTTTCTCGCCGTCAATATCACATACCGACGTAAACCAGCCTGCCGCCGCCAGAATTACGGGAGCTGACGCCATATATTTAAGCAAAGCACATATTATAGTAAATATATGCCATATTCTGTTATCTGAGAAAAAAAGCTCTGTCGGTTTTATATCGGTGCAGTAAAGCATTATACTTGCTCCTGCCGCCTCTGCAAGCCGAAAAGACAACGGTATTCCTATCACTCCCGCCGCATATGCAAAAGAACGTATCTGTCTGCCTTTTAATACCTCTCGGCTGTATTCTGTAAGCTGAGCCGTTTTCATCAAATCACCTCATAACGTATTATAAGGCAAATTTTCTCAATTATTCATCTAAAAATCCATTGTCAATACGGTCATAAGGCACAACACCCAGAATTTCAAATGCCTGCGACTGCTGCCACATCTTAGCTGTTACAATTATTTCGAAGCCTTCGCCTGACGGGCATGATATTTCTTTCGGATTTACCTTCGGAAGTCCAAAGCATGAAAGCATATTCGAGATAATTCCTGCATGAGTTATAACCGCACTATGTGTAATTCCGTCGTTCATCATATCCATTACAATTTCATTCAGTGCTTTATATGTGCGTACACAAAGCTCCTCCATACTTTCACCATTCGGAGGTCTTTTTTCAAGTCCGCCTTTAAGCCATTCCTTATAATCCTCACGATTAATAAGGTCGTCTACGCTTTTTCCTTCGAATTCCCCGAAATTAAGCTCTGTAATGTCTTCGACTATGCACATTTCTGTATCTGGAAAAAGTATTTCAGCCGTTTCGGTACATCTTCTAAGCGGTGATGAATATACTCTGTGAACTTTTGGATATTCATACTCCTCCATTTTACTGCAAAGCTCACTTTCGCCCTTTGATGAAAGCGGATAATCCGTTCTTCCTATATATATTCCGTTTTCATTCGCTTTCGTAAGACCATGCCTTATTAGACTTATTCTGTAACCTTTCATTTTTCCTCCTTATATTACGTTTGTATTTTTATTGCTGACAAGAGCATATTTTATTGTTAAAAACCACCAAAAATAAGCTTTAATTTTTTATCATCTGCCAAAATGTACAAAGATTGTTCATTTTTTTACGAAAAGTTCGATATTTCTCCATCTTTACATATTATACAGTTTGTATTATAATATAAATGTTAAAGTATTTGTTTATTAATTGGTTGGACTTTTCTATCAATTTATCGTATATCAATGTATTACAAAACAAAGGGAGGTAAAAAAATGAATTCAGATTTCGCCAGAATTATTACTTTACAGCGTAAGGAGCGTCAGATCAGTCAGAAGCAAGCCGCTGCAGACCTCGGAATTTCTCAGGCTCTGCTTTCACACTACGAAAAAGGTATCCGAGAATGCGGTCTTAACTTTCTCGTAAGAATCGCTGATTATTACAACGTTTCATGCGATTATCTTCTCGGCAGAACACCTGAACCTGAGGGAAAAACTATTACTATCGACGATATCCCCGATGATGACGGAAATAACAAAATGCCATCACCTGAAATTATTAATTTCAACAGAAAAATTATCAATAATTCAATAAGTCTTCTGTTCTCTCTCGCACAGAAAGCAAACAGTATAACTCTTATCAAAGAGGTTTCTTCTTACCTTATGCTATCTGTCTATAAGCTTTTCAGAATCGTTTATAACGCTAATCCAAAAAACGACCAGAAGCTGTTCAAGGTTCCTAAGGTTATTGCAAACGACAGTGCTAATGCCATTATTTCTATGAACGAAGCAGATATCAAGGCCGCTTCAAGCGGTATTGCACTTGACGATAACGACTGCGTACTCAACTTCGATACGCTTTACGTTACAACCACAACCCTTCAGGTTGATTATGCACCTTACTCTTCCTCACTTCTTAATCTCATTAAGCTCAGTGAAGACAGAATTACAAAAACCAGAAGCAAGTAGTTATATCTGCAAATCTTACGCACATATATTAATTATAACATTTTTTTGTTTAAATTAAAAGAGTTTTTTATGTTTTTTAAAAATATTTCATTCTACTCTTTGCTGTCAGCGTTTTTATTGCTTTGTTCGTGTTCTTTTGACAATAAAACAAACAACGCTTCTTCCGAGCTTTTCGTTATGGATACGATTTGCTCTGTAAGTGCAGATAAAGACGATATCAATAATATTTGTTCAGTCCTGAGCCGTGTCGATACGGCTTTGGACTGTTTTTCTAAAGACGGCGAAATAGCTTCACTAAACGAAAAGCGTTCTGTTGAATGTTCGGATACTTTATATGATTTCATTAAAAAATCAACCTCTCTTTCCGCTGAATACGGAAACGAAATTATGCTTTCGGGCGGCTCGGTTACTATGCTGTGGAAAAAGGCTCAGAACGATAAAAAACTGCCCGATATATCTGCAATCCGAAGCTCTCTTGGCAATATCGGTGACGATTTAATTTGCTTCGACAACGGCAACACTGTAACCCTCAAGGATAATTGTATTCTCGATTCCGGTGCTTTCGCAAAGGGATATGCACTCGATTTATGCAAGGATATGCTCGACAGCAATAAAAATTCAGATTACGCTGTTATTTCTATGACGTCTTCCGTACTTCTGTACGGCTCAAAGCCTGATAACAGCAAATTCAAGGTGCAGATAAGAAATCCTGACGGCAACGGTACTCTCGGTACAGTTGAAACCGAAGCCTGCTTTCTTTCAACATCAGGAGGATACGAACGTTTTTTCACAGTAGACGGCGTCGATTACTGCCATATCATCGACCTCTCAACAGGCTATCCCACAAAAAGCAGTCTTACTTCTGTAACGGTTTTTTGTGACAGCGGTATAATGTCAGACTATCTTTCAACCAAAATTCTGATTGAGGGAACCGGTAATATTAATAAGCATCTTAATTCCGATTTGTACAAAATAGCTGCTTTCGATGATAAGGGTAATTCATATATCAGCGACGGTCTGAATTTCTATGAAAATTAATGCTATGAGAAAATTTTTAAACGCAAAAGAAATTATTATCATCTTTCTTATAACAACTGCCTGCATTATTGCCCTGCTTTTTATAAACAACTCTCAAAACGGCAAATATGCAGTTATATCGGTTGACGGAGCAGAAACACTTAAAATTTCTTTGTCCGAAAACAAACAGAATATCACCTTAGAAAACACAGAAAATATTGTTTTCGAAGTAAAAAACGGTGAGATTTTCGTCGCTCATACCGATTGTCCCGATGAAATATGCCTGAAAACAGGCGCTATAAGCCGTAAGGGACAGACTATTGTATGTCTGCCGAAAAAAATTACTGTAAAAATCATCGGCACAGATTCTGACGCTGATGTGGTTGTAGGTTAACGGAGGCTGTATGAAAAAAAATTCTGATATCGCTCTTTCAGGAATTCTTCTTGCTCTTGCTTGCGCTCTTTCTTACATTGAAAGTATAACACCTCTACCACTGCCTATCGGTGCAAAGCCCGGACTTGCAAACGTTGTGGTTATGTTTTCGGCAATTCGGCTTAATCTGAAAAACACACTATCCATTGCACTTCTGAAGTCGTTTTTTGTTTTTCTTACACGCGGTTTTACTGCTTTTCTTCTTTCGACTTCGGGAGGCTTTGTATCGCTTGCTGTTATACTCATTCTTTTCAGATTTTCAAAATGCTCAATAACGTTTACAAGTGCTGTCGGCTCAATTTCACATAATTGCGCTCAGCTTATTATGGCAGGTATCTTTTATTACCAATCGCTTTTGCCTGTTACCGCATATTTTCCCGTTATGATTATTACAGGCAGTGTCACAGGAATTTTTACGGGAACTATACTTGCTCTTCTTCTGAAATACTGCAAGCTTAAATAAATTTTCTCTATACAACTACATATACGGAGGTTTAAAATGTTAAAACTCAGCTGTATACATATTCCTCATAATAAAAATACAGAAAAATGCTCTATAACCGATATTCCTCTGCCCGATAAAGTAAAAATTCCTATGTCTATGCATATGGGTGCACCCTGCAATCCGCTTGTTAAGGTCGGAGATGAGGTTGCTGTCGGTCAGAAAATAGGTGACTCAGACGAATTTTTCTCTGTTCCGATTCATTCGGGAGTTTCAGGAAAGGTTATCGCTTTAAGTGACTATAAGCTCGCAAACGGAAATGTATGCAAGGCTGTCGAAATTGAATGTGACGGTGTGCAGACTAAAGCCGCTGATATTACTCCGCCGATAATAACGGATAAAGCTTCATTTATAAAGGCAGTGCGCGAAAGCGGTCTTGTAGGTCTTGGCGGTGCAGGATTTCCTACACATATTAAGCTTAATCCTAAATCAGACGTTGACTGTCTTGTTGTAAACGGTGCGGAATGTGAACCGTTTATCACAGCAGATGACCGTATTATGATTGAATATGCAAATGATGTTGTCGAGGGACTTTCTTATGTTGCAAAATATCTTGACATATCAAAAATAATTATCGGAATAGAAAACAATAAGCCCGAAGCAATTAAAATTCTTACCGAAAAAACAGCTTCCGATAAACGCTTTGAAATTAAAGCTCTCCCCTCTGCTTATCCTCAGGGCGGAGAAAAAGTGCTTATCTATAATTGTACGGGAAGAATTATAAAAGAAGGTCAGCTTCCTGCTGATGAGGGTGTTATCGTTATGAACGTTTCAACTGCGGCACAGCTTAACACCTATATCAGAACAGGTATGCCGCTTGTCAGCCGTATACTTACGGTTGACGGTGATATTATAAAGAAAAAAGCAAATTTAAGAGTTCCCATCGGAACTCCTGTTTCACACGTTTTAAAATATTGCGAATGTGAAACAGATAAACTGAACAAGCTCATTATGGGCGGACCTATGATGGGAGCAACCGCTTATGATATCGAACAGCCTGTTACTAAAACAAACAATGCTGTTCTGGCTATGAACAAGGTTAAATCAGACAAAGAGTCGCCTTGTATACGCTGCGGACGCTGTTTAAGAGCCTGTCCGTTCAATCTTATGCCTACCGAAATTGAAAAAGCATTCAGATGCCGTGATATCGAAAAACTCAAAAGTCTTAAAGTTATGCTTTGCATGAACTGCGGCTGCTGTACATACGTTTGCCCCTCTAAAAGAAAGCTCGCCGAAACAAATCAGCTTGCAAAGATGATTATTCCACGCAATTAATCTGAAAGGACTCTGTTTATGTTAAAAGTATCGGCTTCTCCACATATTACAGGAAATATGACTACACAAAAAATTATGCTTCTTGTAATTATCGCACTCCTTCCTTCTTTGTTAACGGGAATCATTATGTTCGGTTTAAAGGCACTCATTCTTTCTGTTGTTTGTATTGTCGGCTGTGTGGCTATGGAGGCTGTTTGCCGCATTATTATGAAGCGTCAGCAGACTGCTGCTGACCTTAGTGCCGCACTTACAGGTACTCTACTCGCTATGAATCTTCCGCCTGATTTGCCTGTATGGCAGGCTTTAATCGGCTGTTTCGTCGCTATTGTAATCGTAAAACAGCTTTTTGGCGGTCTTGGACAGAATTTCGCTAATCCTGCTATTGTTGCCCGTATCGTGCTTATGCTCTCGTTCACTTCAAATATGACTACGTGGTCAGCTACACGCTTTATGAGCGAAAGTGATGCCGTTACAGGTGCTACACCTCTTATAAGCGGTAATGCTTCGTACATCGACCTGCTTATCGGCAATACAAAGGGCTGTATCGGTGAAGTATGCGCTATTGGCTTGATTATAGGCGGAATTTTCCTTATTGTTGCGAAAATCATCTCCCCTGCCGCACCGCTTGCTTTTATAGGTTCGGTTGCTGCTTTGGAATTTATTGTCGGGAATGACCCTATATATCATATTCTTTCAGGAGGTTTGCTGCTCGGCGCTTTCTTTATGGCAACAGACTATGTTACAACTCCGATTACCGCAAAGGGTAAACTGATATTCGGTCTTGGCTGTGGAATTATTACCTTTGTTATAAGAGAATACGGTGGATATCCTGAGGGAGTTTCATTCTCTATTCTGCTTATGAATATTGTTACACCTTATATCGACAGCTTTACTGCTCCTAAAATTATCGGTGCTGTAAAAACCGAAAAGGAGGCAAAAAAATGATGAAGCATTTTCTTCCTCCGTTTGTACTTATGGCAGTATGCATAATTGTAAGCGGACTGCTTGCATTCGCCAATGACCTGACGCTTCCGAAAATTGAAAAGGCTCAGGAAGAAAAGCTTCAGAAAAGTCTTAATGAGGTTTTCGGTGAAGCTGATTACAAAATTCTCGACCGTTCATTCGACGGTATTACTCAGATTATAACTGATGATAAGGGCAGAGCTATTTTCGATATAACTGTTGACGGATACGCAAAAGACGGTATCCGAACCCTTATAGGAATAAATGAAAACGGTGAAATCTGCGGTATAAGCATTGTTTCTATTGCTGAAACGGCAGGTGTCGGAACTAAAGTTCAAGACAATGAATATCTTAATAAATATATCGGACTTTCTTCTCCTGAATTTTCATCAGATACTATAATAACAGGTGCAACTTATTCCTCAAAAGGTATGCAGGAAGCCGTTTCGGTTGCTCTTGATACTTATTCGGCTAATAAGGAGGCGATTATAAATGAGTAATCTTAAGGAGTTTACAAAAGGTCTTATAAAAGAAAATCCTAACCTTGTCGGACTTCTGGGTATGTGTCCTACACTTGCTGTTACAAATCAGGCTAAAAACGGACTCGGTATGGGACTTGCAACAACATTTGTACTCGTCTGCTCAAATCTTATTATTTCTCTGCTGAAAAAAGCAATTCCCAAGGCAGTAAAGCTTCCATGCTATATTGTCATCATTGCGGGATTTGTTACACTTGTGGAATTTATTCTGCATGGATATGTTCCGTCACTTTACGACAGCCTCGGAACATTTCTTTCTCTTATTACGGTAAACTGCATCATTCTCGGACGTGCAGAAATGTTTGCAAGCAAGAATAAGGTTATTCCATCAATATGTGACGGACTTGGTATGGGACTCGGATTTACATTATCACTATTCCTCATTGCGTCAGTCAGAGAAATTCTGGGTGCCGGGCAATGGATGGGTATTACTATTTCAGATAAAATCCAGCCTATATCTATATTTGTAATGTCACCCGGAGGTTTCTTTGTTCTCGGCTGTATTATTGCACTTGTAAATAAAATCGCAAAACGCAGACCTCCTGAAAAAATCGGCTGTACAGGCTGTCCGAATGCTGCTTTATGCGGTCAGAAAGGAGAGTGTGCAAAATAATGAAAACTATTTTTACACTTATGCTGACCGCCATTCTTACGGATAATATTGTTCTTTCTAAATTTATGGGAATATGTCCGTTTCTGGGAGTGTCAAAAAAGCTTTCTTCAAGTCTTGGTATGGGAGCCGCTGTAATATTCGTTATGGCGTGTGCAACAGTCGTTACATATCCCGTTTATGCACTCATTCTTCAGCCGTATAACCTTACTTATCTAAGAACAGTTGCATTTATTCTTATAATTGCTCTTTTCGTTCAGCTTGTGGAAATCGTTCTGAAAAAGGTTATGCCGCCGCTTTATAACGCTCTCGGAGTGTATTTGCCTCTTATTACAACAAACTGTGCTGTTTTAGGAGTTACCTTACAGAATATCGACAACGGCTTTAGCTTTGGTATTTCTGTTCTCAATTCTATTTTCGTCGGCATGGCATTTACACTTTCTCTTATTCTCTTTTCAGGAGTACGCTCTAAAATCGAAAATGCTGATATTCCTGACACATTCAAAGGTATTCCGAGTACCCTTATTGCCGCTTCAATCGTTTCCGTCAGCTTTATGGCGTTCTCAGGCTTAAAAATCGGTTAAGGAGGAGCTTCTATGTTTGATACTTTTATTCTTCCTGTAATCATTTTTGCGGTTATAGGCGTATTGGCAGGTATTCTTCTTACTGTTGCTTCAAAAATTTTTGAGGTCAAGGTCGATGAGCGTATTGAAAGTATAAGCGATGCTCTTCCTCAGGCAAATTGTGGTGCATGCGGATTTGCAGGCTGTTCAGATTACGCCGACGCTGTGGTAAACAAAGGTGCGGCATCAAATATGTGCAAGCCGGGTGGAATTCCTGTTGCCGAAAAAATTGCCGAAATTATGGGCGTTAACGCTTTATCCGTTACTCCCGAGGTCGCTGTCGTGCATTGCAACGGAAACTGTAATGCAACTTCAAAAAAATTTGAGTATGACGGAGTTAAATCATGTGCCGCCGCAAATCGTTTTTACAGTGGCGACGGCTTATGCACATATGGCTGTATCGGTCTTGGCGACTGTGCTGACGTGTGCAGTGAAAACGCTATTTCAATAAAAAACGGTATCGCTTGTATCGACAAATCTAAATGTGTTGCTTGCGGAAAATGTGTAAAAGCTTGTCCGAATTCGCTTATTTCAATCCGCCCTGTCACAAAGCATATTGATGTTAAGTGTTCATCGGCTGATAACGGAAAAATGACAAAGGCCTTTTGCAAAAACGGCTGTATCGGCTGTAAAATATGCGAAAGAAAATGTATTAACGACGCTATTCACGTTATTGATTTTCACGCTGTTATTGACTATTCAAAATGCACAGGCTGCGGTATATGCTTCGAAGCCTGTCCAATCGGTGCAATAGATAACTGCGAACCAATAAAGTAATTTAAGCTTTTCCATGGTATGAAAATTGTTCACAGATTTGTGCAAAACGTAAAAAATGCTTTTTACTGTTGACTTTAACAAAAAAATGTGTTATTCTAAATTATAAACCATTGATGAAGAGTAAGTAAATTCCGTTTTTTCATCTCAGAGAGCCGACGTAGGTGTGAGTCGGTATGAAGCTCGGTTTTGAATGGACTTCTGAGGGCAATCCGAACGCTTTACGCCAGTAGGTGAGACGTTTGATTTACGTTACAAAATCAGTGTATGTTTGTACACAGTAAGAGGATGTTTCCACATCAAGCAGGGTGGCACCGCAGGAGAATTTTTGCTCTTGTCCCGGCATAATATTGCCGTGACAGGAGCTTTTTTATGTTTCTCTTCACGGCTGATTATGAAAGGAGAATTCTTATGTCAATCGAAAAAATCCCTTATAAAATTTATCTTCAGGAGGATGAATTGCCAAAACAGTGGTACAATGTTCGTGCCGATATGAAGAAAAAGCCTGCTCCGCTTCTTAACCCCGTCACAAAAAAACCTGTTACCGCACAGGAGCTTAGCAACGTTTTCTGTGAAGAGCTTGTAAAACAAGAGCTTGATGATACAAACGCTTATATAGATATTCCACAGGAAATTATCGACTTCTATAAAATGTACAGACCTGCTCCGCTTGTTCGTGCATACTGTCTTGAAAAGAAGCTCGATACTCCTGCAAAAATCTACTATAAATTCGAGGGTAACAATACAAGCGGAAGCCATAAGCTTAATTCTGCAATAGCTCAGGCTTATTATGCTAAAAAACAAGGTCTTAAAGGTGTTACTACCGAAACAGGTGCAGGTCAGTGGGGTACTGCTCTTTCTATGGCGTGTTCTTACTTCGACCTCGACTGTCAGGTTTATATGGTTAAGGTTTCCTATGAACAGAAGCCTTTCAGACGTGAAGTAATGAGAACATATGGTGCTTCTGTTACCCCTTCACCTTCTGAAACTACTGCTGTCGGAAGAAAAATTCTTCAGCAGTTCCCAGGTACCGACGGAAGCCTCGGATGTGCTATTTCAGAAGCAGTTGAAGCTGCTCAGAATCAAGAGGGCTATCGCTATGTTCTCGGTTCTGTTCTTTCTCAGGTTCTTCTCCACCAGACTGTTATCGGTCTTGAGGCTAAGGCTGCTATGGATAAGTACAACATCAAGCCTGATATTATTATCGGCTGTGCAGGCGGCGGTTCTAACCTCGGCGGTCTTATTTCTCCGTTTATGGGCGAAAAATTACGCGGCGAAGCTGATTACAGATTTATTGCCGTTGAACCTTCTTCATGCCCGAGCCTTACAAGAGGTAAATATGTTTACGACTTCTGTGATACAGGTCAGGTTTGTCCTCTCCAGAAAATGTATACTCTCGGAAGTGGATTTATGCCTGCCGCAAATCATGCTGGCGGTCTGAGATATCACGGTATGAGCTCTGTCCTTTCAGAACTCTATGACCAGGGTCTTATGGAGGCTGTTTCTGTTGAACAGACTTCTGTATTTGCTGCTGCTGAACAGTTCGCAAGAGTTGAGGGTATTCTTCCTGCTCCCGAAAGCAGCCACGCTATCAAGGTTGCTATCGACGAAGCTATGAAGTGTAAGGAAACAGGCGAGGAAAAAACTATCCTCTTCGGTCTTACAGGTACAGGTTATTTCGATATGTACGCTTATGAAAAATTCCATAACGGTATTATGACCGATTATATTCCTACTGATGAAGAAATAAATAATGCTCTTAAAAACATTCCAGATATTGACTGATTTATAAAACAAACGCAAAAGCTGTTGTATCTCTTATGATACAACAGCTTTTTTGTCGTATATTATTTATACTTTCAGGAATTTTCGCTCAGATAGATTGTCATTCTCTGCTGAATATTTTCTGCGGCTTCATCTACCGAAATATTACCGTAAAGACAAGCCTTCACCTCTTCTCTTATAATATTGTACGAGCTTGAAGACTCAAAACGCCGTTTTGAAATTCCTTTCACATATTCGCAAAGACGGTCACGTTCTTCCTTTGTCAGCGGATTTATAATAATATCGCCTATCCCGTCAACATATGTCTTATCAGTATATGTATTATAGCTTCCGTCATCAGTAAAATATCCCGGATTCATCATTGTGAGATCGGCAGCTTTTTCAAAATATGCAGTAACAGGCGACATTCCGTCAGAATATATCTGATAATCCGCTTCGAAAAATGTTTTAAATACATTCCATGCAGCTTTTTTATCTTCACATGAATTCAGTATTGCTATTTCTCTGATACCAAGCAGATTTGCACCTTTTCCGTCATTTGTAGGACTTCCAACAAATGTAAGCTCTTCTCCTCCGTAATAAAGATACTTCATATTAGCATAATCACGCAGTGTATCCATATAAAGAAGATCAAGCAGCGCATAATCTCTTGCGCAGACAAGCATGTCAGGCATTCCCTCAGGAGCTTTTTTCAGTTCAAGAGCTTCCTCAACATCAGGAAACTCATTACAGAATTCAATAAGCTGTTTAAACTCATCTGAATTAAAATTACAGGTATTGTTCTTTCTGTCTATAAAAGCTTCTCCGAACGATGAAGCAAACAAAAAAACGGCAATTTTGTTATTGGCAGACAGAAACAAATCCTTTTCATCTTTATGCTGATTATACAGTTTTTTCATATCATCAAGAGTCCAGTTTTGAATATCGGTAAACTTGCTTTTTGCTACACACGTTTCTATTGAAAATTTAGTCGGAAGTATATATAAACTTCCATCCATATCATATGATTCAACAATATTCGGCATAAGCGTATCTGTGTTTATTTCAGTATCACTTTCCATTAATTCATAAAGATCCGCAAAAGCTCCTTTTAAAGCTAAATTCTGCATAAGCTCTGCATTCGAGCATATCAGTATATCAGGTGCTTTTCCTGATATAATATCAAGCTTTAGCTTTTCAAAATCCTCATCAGGAATATTACCCGATTCAAGATTTTTTCCATAGCTGTCAATTTCTATCTGATATTTACTGCTGCTTCTGTTAAACTTCGCCGCAAGCTCCTCAAGCTCAATCATCTGAGCAAGACAGCCTACTTTTATTGTAACCGTGTCTGCATTATCCTCAGAATCATTTTCTGTAAGAAGAAGCAGCTTGCCTTGTTCAACAGCCATAAAGTTTTCTCCGACGTTTATCATACCCTGATATACTACCGATAATCCCGATTTCACAAAATCAACCAGAACCTCAGATGTATTTTCTTTTGTGATGCCATAAAATTTTGATTTAGACTCTGCAAAAAATCTGTAAGCTTCATTCCCTTTTAACAGCTTGCCTGAAATTTCATCCGGAATAACAAGCATATCACCATTAAGAGTCATATTTTCTGTATTTACCGTACAAATATATGATTTTTCCGGATTAGACACCACACAGCAAACGTTTCCGTCTGAATCATTAAGAAGCTGAGTTACATTTTCATCCTCTGAAATATTTATTTCCGCTTCAATTTCTCCTTCCATTGTCATAGAATAAATTCGACCGCCTGACAGGAAAAGTATTTTTTCTCCGACAAAAAGCATATTTTGAATTCCTGCCCCCGACTCCATTTGAAGATAATCCGATGCGTTTTTTATAATATGCTTTTCATCACGCTTACCCTTTGTATTATATCTGCAAAGACTGTATTCCGCCTGTGAAGCGGCAAGATATTCCTCGTAATCAAATTCGGCGTCATCTTCTGAAGGGAATTCAATTCCGTTATGTGTAACTACGGTTTCAAGCAGATAAATTGTACCGTCGTCCATATATGTATAGCAGAAATTTCTGTCCATATCATTTATATTGTAATCAGAGTTGAACTCTATTTTCGTCAAAACACTCATATCGGAATTCGAATTGTAAAACATTATTTTACCTTCGCTGTCAACGGCAGTAAGAATTATTTTACCCGAATTTGTCATCTGAATGTCTGTAATTCTTGATATTTCCTGCGGGAGAACCGCTGTGTTTATTTTATGCTGAACAGTTTCAGTATTGTTTGAAACTTTTATTGTGTTTTCTTCTGTATTTAATTCCCCGACTTTAACTTCTTCAGGACTATTATTGCTTTTCTTACATCCTGTCATACTCAATAAAAGCACTGCTGCAATAAATAATGCTGCTTTTTTCATCTTCATCTCTCCTGTTTTTAATAATAATAAAAGAGTCTTATATAATGTCTGCTCAACAACTTAAAA
>SVNL01000051.1 GCA_015066925.1 Ruminococcus sp. | reverse complement strand
TCATTTTGCCCTATAGGGCAAAACAAAGTGCAAGAAAATTTATCAATTCCATTATCTTTTCTTGCACTTTGCCAACTTAAAATTGGCTTTAAAATGCTATATTAAGCCATTTTTAAGTTGTTGAGCATACATTAATAAATTTAGATAATGAAAACGGAGGAATAAATATGAATTACAAAGAAAGCTTTATAAAATTTATGGTGGATTGCGGAGTGCTTACATTCGGTGAATTTACACTTAAAAGCGGAAGAAAAGCACCATATTTCATCAACTGTGGAAATTATAAAACAGGTGCTCAGCTTGCAAAGCTCGGTGAATATTATGCAGAATGTATCAACGCAAATAATATTCCGGTGGATACACTTTTCGGACCGGCATACAAAGGAATTCCACTTGCTGTTTCTGCGGTAGTTGCACTTAGCAATAAATTCGGAATTGACGTTTCATACTGCTTTGACAGAAAGGAAGCCAAGGACCATGGCGAAGGCGGTATGTTCGTAGGAAAAACACTTGTTGATAATGAAAAGGTAGTAATTATAGATGACGTTATGACATCAGGAAAAGCTTTGAGAGAGTCAATGCCAAAGCTTAAAGGTGCAGCAGATGTAAACGTTACAGGAATGGTAATTACTGTTGACAGAATGGAAAAGGGAACAGGTGAGCTTTCTGCTGTTCAGGAAGTAAAAAGAGATTTTGGTGTAACAGTATATCCGATAGTAACAATGGAAGACATAATCGACGCAATCAGAAACGATATTGTTCCCGGCAAGGAATATCTTGATAAAATGCTCGAATACAGAGCAACTTACGGAATATAAGAATAAGAGAAAAAGTGACTGCCAATAATAAAAAGCAGTCACTTTTTGTTTTGTGTAAAAAGGTTAGTCCTGAGTGGATTTTGTATGGTAAAAGAACATAAAAACAGCTGATGCGATAATTATACCGTAGCCTATAAAGCTAAGTACATCCGGAATGTGACCGAATAAAATGTATCCTAACAGCATAGAAAAGATTAGCTGTGAATAATCATAAACAGAGATTTCTTTAGCAGGAGCATGAAAATATGCGGCAGTAATTGAAAATTGTCCGCCTGCAGCAGAAAATCCTGCACCGATTAAAGCAAGAAGCTGTTTTAAAGTCATAGGTTCAAAATTGAATAAAAGATACGGAATTGTTATAAGGCAGGAAAATCCTGAAAAGAACAGAACAATTATAGACTTGTTTTCACCTTTTTGTCCCAGCTTGCGTACAAAAGTATAGGCTGCACCTGCGGCGATACCTCCAATAAGACCGACGAGTGAGGCAGGATTTTGGAAAAGCTGTGCAGTAGGCTTTACAATAAAAAGACTTCCTATGAATGCTGTACCGACAATAAGTGACTGAGAAAGAGAAACCTTTTCTTTTAAAAGAATAAGAGAGAATAAAATGGCGAAAAAGGGTGACATTTTATTAAGCATAGAGGCATCTGAAAGTATGAGATGTTCAATTGCAAAAAAGTTGCAGAAAATACCGATAGTACCTGTAATGGCTCTTCCTAAAAGGTCAGGAAGATTTGTTTTGTTTATTTTAAATTTTTCCTTGTTTTTAATCATTACAATCAATGCTATGAAGAATGCAATGAAATTTCTGAAAAAAGCTTTCTGGACAAAATGCAAATCACCTGCAATACGAATAAATACAGCCATAAGTGAAAAAAAGAATGCTGAAAGGATTATAAAGAAAATACCTTTGTATTTTGTTTTCATATCAAGACCTCCTGTTTGTATATATGAGGATAACATTTTTTGATATAAAAAGTCAATAGGCAAAAGGTTGGTATTTTTGTATAAAATAGTCCTTGACTTTTTGTGCAACATTTGCTATAATATTTTATTGTGATAACAGTTAAACGTTTAACTGTTATTAGAATTAATAAAGATAGTGAGGTGTAGATTTGGAGTATAAAGAAGTTATAGATAATTTAGAGAGATTTCATATTTTAAGAAAATTATTCTTTCAAAGAACATTTGCTGATTCAAAGCTTCATAGCGGACAAATTGCAATTATGAATTACATTTACGATAATGAGGGTTGTACTCAGGCTGACCTTGCGGATTTTTTGAAGGTAAGCGCGGCTTCAATTGCAACTTCAACGAAGCGGCTTCAGAAATCGGATATGATTACAAAGAAGATAGATGACGATAATTTAAGATGTAAGCACCTTTTTGTTACCGAAAAGGGTAGAAGAGAGGTTGAAGAAAATCGTCGAAGATATGATGAATATTATTCGAAAATTTTCAGCTCTTTTACTGATGATGAGATTTTTAACGTAAATCAATCACTTTTAAAGCTTATTGATAAAATGTCAGAAGCTGAGGGAATTCCGGTTGAAAATGATGTTCTTTCGATTGTTTTCAAAAAAATTTATGAGAATTCTCAGAATGAGTGTTTTGACTCTGAAAAAATATGAAAGGAGATAACCTTTAATGTATAAAAAAATATTCTCTCATGTAGGAAAATACAAAAAATATGCCATTCTTGCTCCTATTGCCATTACAGGAGAGGTTGTTATGGAGGTTCTGATACCTTTTGTAATGGCAAATATCATTAATAATGGTATTCGTAAGGGCGATATCGGATATGTCGTGAAAATGGGACTTTTAATGGCACTTATGTCTGTTGTTTCATTATGCTTCGGTGCTATTGCAGGACGTTTTGCCGCTGTGGCAAGTATGGGATTTTCAAAAAATCTCAGAAGCAGTCTTTTCAAAAAGGTTCAGGATTTTTCATTCTCAAATATTGATAAATTCTCAACAGCTTCACTCGTTACACGTCTTACAACCGATGTTACCAATGCACAGAATGCTTTTATGATGATTATAAGAACAGCATTCAGAGCTCCGATAATGCTTATTTTTGCTTTTATTATGGCTATAAATATCAATCCGAAGCTTTCAACTGTTTTTATTGTAGTTGTACCTGTTCTGGCATTTATTATGATTGTAGTTCTGATGAACGCACATCCTCGTTTTCTTAAAATGCTCACAAAATATGATACTATGAATTCCAGAATACAGGAAAATCTTGTAGGAATAAGAGTTGTAAAGGCATTTGTGCGTGAACCATTTGAAAAAAAGAATTTCGAGGACACCGCAGATGATGTAAGAAAAGCACAGGTTTTTGCCGAAAAACTTATTATACTTGTATCACCTTTTATGCAGATGTGTATTTACGCTTGTATTGTTGCAATTATATGGTTCGGCGGAAATATGTCAATAAGCGGTGAAATGGAAATCGGTTATCTTGCAAGCTTTATTACTTATGTTACTCAGATTCTTATGTCGCTTATGATGCTTTCAATGATTTTTATGATTATTATTATTTCAAGAGCGTCTATTGAAAGAATTACTCAGGTGCTTGATGAAACTCCTGATATAAAGGATTTCGACGGAGAATCCGCTGTTGCCGCTGATGGCTCTATTGTTTTTGAGAATGTTAAATTCAGCTATTTCAATGATATGAATAATCTTGCTCTTGAAAATATAAATCTTACTGTAAAATCAGGCGAAACTATCGGAATTATAGGCGGTACAGGTTCTTCAAAAACAACGCTTGTACAGCTTATTCCACGTCTTTACGATGCAACAGAGGGCAGAGTACTTGTAGGCGGCCATGATGTAAGAGAGTATTCGATTGAAGCTTTGAGAAACGAGGTTGCTATGGTGCTTCAGAAAAACGTATTGTTTTCAGGTACCATTAAAGAAAATCTTCTTTGGGGCGACGAAAATGCTACTGACGACGAAATTTATGACGCTTGTAAGGCGGCTTGTGCCCATGACTTCATTATGAGCTTCCCTGACGGATATGAAACAGATTTGGGACAGGGTGGTGTTAATGTTTCGGGCGGACAGAAACAGCGTCTTTGTATCGCAAGAGCATTAATCAAAAAGCCAAGAATTATTATTCTCGATGACAGTACAAGTGCTGTTGATACTGCTACCGACAGCAGTATCAGAAAAGCTTTCAGAGAAAAGCTTGCCGATACTACCACTATTATTATTGCACAGCGAATTTCTTCAGTTAAGGACGCTGACAGAATTATTGTTATGGATGACGGAAAAATCGACGCTATCGGTACTCACGATGAGCTTCTTGCAGGCAATATGATTTATCGTGAGGTTTATGAATCACAGCAGAAAGGAGCTGAAGAATAATGCCTCCTAAAAATAAACATTACTCCGGAAAGCCTGAAAATGTTTTTGCTACTCTGAAGAGAATTTTCAGCTATATGTATGGCTTTAAACTTCATCTGATTATTATGGTAATTGCTATTGTTTTCAGCTCTCTTGCAGGAGTTGTCGGAAACTATCTTGTCGGACCGATTATTGACAACTATATTACACCGTTTATCGGCAAAGAAAATCCTGACCTTTCGGGATTTATCCAACTTCTTTTTGTTATGATTGCCGTTTACGCTTTCGGTGCATTAACAACCTTTGTTTTTCAGCGTATTATGCTTGTTGTTTCAACTACAACGCTTTATCGAATTCGTACAGACCTTTTCAATAAAATGGAATCGCTTCCGATAAGATATTTCGATAAGCATACCCACGGCGAGCTTATGAGTCTTTATACCAACGATACAGATGCTTTGCGTGAAATGCTCAGTAACAGTATTGCTCAGTTTATTACATCTGCAATAACTATTGTCGGTGTATTTACGGCTATGCTTATTTACAGCTGGTTTCTTACGATTATTGTTGTTCTGGTTCTTTTTCTCATGTTCTTTGTTATCGGTTTCATCGGAAAAAGAAGCGGTGAGGGCTTTAAAGCACAGCAACAGGCTCTTGGCTCTGTAAACGGATATATCGAAGAAATGATTGAAGGTCAGAAGGTTGTTAAGGTTTTCTGTTATGAAGATGAGGCTTGCAGAGAATTTGACGCTCTCAATGAAAAGCTGTGTAAAGCTTCAACAAAAGCTAATACCTTTGCAAATATCCTTATGCCGATTATGAATAATCTTTCATATTTACATTATGCGGTTACTGCTGTTGTCGGTGGTATAATGGCTGTAAAGGGTATTGGCGGTATGAAGATAGGAAAGGTTATTGCTTATCTTCAGTTCACACGTTCATTTTCTCATCCAATAACTCAGATTTCTCAGCAATTCAACGCTGTTCTTGCCGCACTTGCAGGTGCAGAGAGAATTTTTAAGGTGATTGATGAAACTCCTGAAGAGGATAACGGTTATGTTACTCTTGTAAATGCTGAAATAAAGCCTGACGGTACTATTATTGAGAGTGATGTTCGTACAGGTCAGTGGGCATGGAAGCATCCTCATAAATCTGACGGTACTATTACCTATACTAAGGTTGAGGGCAGAGTTGAGTTTGATGATGTTGTTTTCGGATATGTTCCTGAAAAAACTGTACTCAATGGCATAAGTCTTTATGCAGAACCTGGACAGAAAATTGCTTTTGTAGGTTCTACGGGTGCAGGTAAGACTACCATTACAAATCTTATTAACAGATTTTATGATGTTCCTGACGGTAAAATCCGTTATGACGGTATAAATATCAACAAAATCAAAAAGGACGATTTAAGACGTTCACTTTCTATGGTTCTTCAGGATACTCATTTGTTTACAGGTACTGTTATGGATAATATCCGTTACGGTAAGCTTGATGCGACTGATGATGAGGTTTACGCTGCTGCAAAGCTTGCTAATGCAGATGTATTTATCCGACATCTTTCAAATGGTTACAATACTATGCTTACTGCTGACGGTTCTAATCTCAGTCAGGGGCAAAGACAGCTTCTTGCTATTGCAAGAGCCGCTATTGCAGATCCGCCTGTTCTTATTCTCGATGAAGCAACAAGCTCTATTGATACAAGAACTGAGGCTCTTATTGAAAAGGGTATGGATAGTCTTATGGAAGGCAGAACTGTTTTTGTTATTGCTCACAGACTTTCAACCGTTCGTAATTCTCACGCAATTATGGTACTTGAAAACGGTAAGATTATCGAAAGAGGTAATCACGATGACCTTATTGAGCAGAAAGGTAAATACTACCAGCTTTATACAGGTATGTTTGAGCTTTCGTAATATGATGTAATTTTAAAGGCACTTCTGATTTCTTGTCAGAAGTGCCTGTCTTTTTATTGTATTGACTTTTAAAATATTCAGTGATATAATAAATTAAATAATAAATTAAAATTCAAGGAGGAATAACAATGAAAAAATTTACAAAGCTACAGATTATTTTAGGTGTTATTACAATTATATTAGCATTATTTACCGTAGTTACCGCAATACTCTACTTAACAGGAAGTATTGCTGACGTCGGAATTTGTGTGATTGGATCTATGATTTGCGGTGTAGCAAGTTGCTTACTTTGTGTAGTTTCAACACTAAACTTTAAAAATAAAAATTTCTAGCCTCTGTTTAAATTCAAGGAGGAATAACAACGAAAAAAACTGATAAAGGCTTTGAATTAAATTACTATAATCTGAGTTATCGCAGAAAATTCATCCGCACGCTCTGGTGTATTCCATTGGCAATTTTTGCTGTGTTATTATCATATTTTGCAGGATTTAGCCAAATCGTCTTAGTATTAATGTCAATTATATTTTTAGTTGTAATTGCTGTACAAGCGGGATATAACTATAAAAAATGGAAAGAAGAAGCGTTAAAATAAAATATGACATAAAAATCCTCAGGAAAAATTAATCTCCTGAGGATTTATTTTTACATTATCTGACCAAAATCTGTGATGTGAGGATTTCCAAATCCTGAGCATTTACAGTACCGTCGCTGTTCATATCAGCGGCTTTTTTTGCATAGCTGTCATTGTTTCTGCCTGAGATTATTTCTCTCATTACAGCTAAGTCGAATACATCAGAAATGCCGTCTTTATCAAGGTCACCCTTTAATACCTTTTCTTCGGGTTGAACTGTTGCATTCGGATCTTCTGTGTAAATAATTCTGAACATATACAGACCGCTTCCTGCAGATGAAATATAATATGTTCCGGTTGAAGGAACGGTAAATGTATATGCATCAAGTGATGTTCCGTTTACTCCTGACACACTATTTACTACATTTCCGTATGCGTCAAGAAGATTTACAGTTCTTTCTGCTGTTGTATTTGATGACATCATATATACCTTTAATGTTCCTGCTTTAGGAGCGTTAACCTGTACGGAACGGTTTTCTGTTGTTCCTTTTCCGCCGAGATTAAGTCTGTTTGTTGTGCTGAAGCTTCCGTCTGAAGCAGTTGTGGAATGATTTGCAACACTTACTGCGTCTGCCGCATTTACCTTAATTGTATATACGCTGTTAACCTTTACATCTGAGCTGTATGAAGCTTCTGAAAGATTGCTTGAATTGAATATATAATCAGCAGTTGATGGTGTTGACGGATTTGAAGGATTTGTATTTACTGAGCCGTTGCTGTATGCTTTATTCTGCATTCTTCCTGCATATGCATTTACAGTTGATTTAGCTTCATCAGGTGTCTGAGTTGTATATCCGTTAAGATAGATAAGTGATGGGTTGATGTCAAAATTATCGTATGAATCTCCGCCTGCAACAAGATTGGAAATGTTTGCAGATGAAGAACGTGAATATACAGCCGTATAGATTGAATTACCCTTACAGTTTACAAGCTTATCGTTATATGATTTGATTGTTCCACTGTATTGGTCATTGCCCATTGCTTCTGTATCAAGAGGAAGATTGCTTCCGTCGAAATAATTAGCTTCAGAGAATACCTTAGAGTTGTAGGATGCACCTATACCATAGCTTGAATTATTCTTGAAGTAGTTGTTATAAATATGGATATGTGCATTACGAGCTCTTGGATTTCTTGACGCAGTACCGTCGAAGAAATTATGATGATAAGTTATCCAGTCTTGAAGATGACTTGTTCCACCGCCTACGAGCGATGTTTTATGGCAGTCCTTATAGTGATTGTAGGAAACTGTAACATAGTTTGTCCACTTTATATCAGTTGAACCGTCGCCCTCTGCTTTATCAGAGTCTACTACGCCATTTCCTGCAAACTCGTTTTTGCCGATGCCGAATGTGTTATTGTGAATCCATATGTGCTCACTTCTGTTTGAATCACTACCTGAAATTCCGATTGCGTCATCAGGATACTGATAGAAATAGAGGTTTCTTACTTCGATATTTTTCGAGCGCTTGATTTCAAATCCCCATCTTACAAGCTGAGCGTCATAACCTATGCCCTCAATTGTTACATTAGTCATATTCTGCATATAGAGCATATTTGAACCGTCATTTGATGAACCGTCATTTGCTTTTGCACCTGAAGGTACATTTACGCTTCCGATAATTCTTACAATGAGGTTGCTTCCTTTACTGCTGTAAAGAATATTATAAAGACCTGTCTTACCACCGAATGAAACAGTATCCTTTGTTGCATCGGTTACATAGATTATTGTTGCGCCTGCCTTTGGAGTACCGTCATTGTTATATGCACCTACTCCCTCTGAATTATTCCAGTGAGCGTATCCCGATCTGTCATGTGACATTGTTGTTACGGTACACTCTGATGAAGCAGATGAACCTTGAATTTTTATATCATATGAGGTATTGCCTTTAAGTCCCGGAATATCAACTCTGTTATTTCTTATAAGCTGTGAGTCTGCTTTGATATAGTCTGATGCTGAGTGTTCCTTGTATGAAACGCTTACATTATTTCCGATTTTTGAGCTGTCCCACTCAACATATGCAGTTTCATACCAGCCACCGCACATTGTTATTGCATCAGCTATGTTTGAGTTATTATTATTTCCGTTATCCGAGCTTGTTTTATTGAGGAATGTCGGAGTCCAGCCGCTGAAATAATCGGTTACCTTGACTGTTGCGGCATCTGATGCTGAAAGTACATTACCCTTACGGTTTGAGAGATTTACAGGTGTACCATTTGCAAGCTTTGTTCCGTATTCCTTGAAGGTAGCCTGTGTAGGTTCAACACCACTCATACTTGTCCAGCCTTCAGGCTTAATAAGATTATCATTTGCCAATGTTGTGTTAAGGAATAATACAACTGCTGTACTGCTCCATGGTCTTCCGAGATAGCCTGATGATACAGACTGATTAGGATTGCCTGTGATTTTACAGTTATTGAAGAGATAGCCTCGTGTTTGTTGTCTTGCGGCTGTTATATATCCGCCGACAGCAGTACTGCTGTATCCGTAGAATGAAAGCTCGCAGTTATCGAAAACATAATCGCCGCTTCCAAAGATATAGTCTGTATTACCTTCAATTTTACAGTTTTTAAAATATCCTGTTTTGCTTCCTGTATAGAGAGTATCCTGACTTCCGAGGAATTTACAGTTATAGAATTCTGTTCTGTCGGCATCAATTGTAAGTGCCGCACCTCTTTCGGTTGCCGCCTTGCTTCTTACATCTGCCCACTGATTTGTTCTGTCATATGTTATTGACTGTGAGCCTGATGGAGTAACTCCGTCAGCGATTTCTTCTTTTGTTACATATCGGTTGAACGAGTTTTCAAATACTATATTCTCTGCTTTGAAGTCGGTTGCTTTTGATAGAAGCTGTACCGAGCCGCCCCAACGCTGAGTAGGCTCTGCTTTAGAGCTTTTAGCCGCGGCGTTTGAAGCATTATAGCGTCCGTCACTTCCTACGCTGTAATATTTATAGCCTATACCGTAATACCATGTAAGAATAACATCGCCCTTTGAAGCTTCATCGTTTACGAATGTTACATATGGAGTCTGAACAACAAGCTGTTCACGATAAGTACCTGGAGCAATGTGTACTGTTATTCTTGAAGCTTCACTTGTCGGATTAATTTTCTGACAAGCCGATAATGCTTCTGTTACAGTATTATAGTTGTTATATTTGCCTGAATAGCCTACATATATATCTGTTGTTGAAGCCGCATTGATTTTTTGAGGTGAAATCATCGGCTGTGAGAAAAGCATTGCCATTGCGGCTGCAACAGAAACTGCTTTGCGTAACAGAATTTTTGTATTTATCATAATTTCTGCACTTCCTTATTTGCCTTTATAGTATTGAAGCAATACCGTTTAAATTTTTGCACATTTTTACGGTATTGCTTCTTTTGGGTTTTTTCTGTTTTCATCACTTTATAATGGCAACAATGCACAAAGCTTGTGCATTGTTGCCGTAAGCATATATTTGAGAGGGAATATGCTTTTGTATAAATAATTGCATATTTTGCTTGTATGCAAATATTAATAAAAGAATAAGCCGTATTTTAAGAAAAAATACGGCTGTTCGGTTTAATACTTAGTGAGTGTGGGTTACTTTGTATAAACCTAAGTTAGTGATTAACACCTTTGGTGTTTGTATGTTGAATTATCGGTTGGTTTGACACGATAATTAAACAGCTTTATTTTTTCAGATAGGTAATGTTGTTATAGTATGTAAAACATACTTCTGAATAGCAATTGCGTCCTGAAGATTTACACCATTGCCAATTTCATGAACGTCTGCATTTACTAAGCCTAAGCTTGAGATATAATATTTAGATGAATTGAGTAAATAGCATTTTACCATTACTGCATCAGAGATATCTACATTATCATTACAGTTTGCATCGCCATAAACCTTAGCACTAACGCTAGGTGCTGTAGTAGTTGTTGTAGTCGTTGTTGTTGTTACTATAGTAGTTGTAGTAGTTGTAGTTGTTGCCTTAGGTGTAGTTGTAGTAGTTGTTGTCGTCGTTGTAGTAGTTGTAGTAGTTGTTGTAACCGGTGGCTCAGGAATTCCTGCACCTTCAATTACTCTTCCTGCTTCTGCAGCGATTGCATCGTCAATGTAGAAATTGATTGTATTATCTGCTGTTTCTACGTAAAGCTGAATGTTTGAAGCATCTGTTGGAATAGTGTAATTTGTGTTTGCGAGCTGGAGCCATTTGCCCTGAACGCCTGTGCCCTCAGCAATAGAAGAGTAATGTGTTTCGCCTGCTGAGTCAACATATTCTAATTTAAGATAGAATACTTGTGTCGGATCGCCTTCAGTATAAGATACGTTAACACTGAAGCTATATTTGTTGCCGGGTTTGAATTTTGATTTTGAAAGAGCCTTTGTTGCGCCTGCCCATGCTTTTTCTCTTTCAGATACTAAAAGGGCATTTGAACCTTCGTAAGGGATTTTTCCGCTAAGACCGAGTGTTGCTGTACCACGTGCTGTCCAGTCGTAAGCAAGGTCTTCGAATGTATCATGGAAGTAATATCCGTCCGGATCAGGCTGACCTGATGAACAATCAACAACGAATGTTGATACGCTGTTTGCAGGAAGCTGTGCGTTGAAACCGTTTCCGCTGAATGCGCAGTTTGGAGTTTTAGCAAGGTTTTCGCTGCCTGAAGTTCTGTATCTGTCAATATTTGAAATATTTGCACCGCTTATTGAGAATGTCTGGTTATATTCTGATGAGCCTTTATTGATTGCAACAATTGTAATCTGGTCTTCTTCTTCGCTCTTGTATGCAGAAACGAGTACATTTGATGCAGGCTGTTCTGTACAGCTTATTCTTGTTGCACCAGGACGTACAAACTTTGAGTACTGAGCCATACAGTAGCCACGCTTACTGATTGCACCGTCTTCACCCATTGGACCATAGCTACGGCGGATATACCACCAAACATAAGCACTCATATTACCTACAACAAGTCCGTTATGGATATTTTCTGAAACCTGAATAGCTTCAGGCCAACGGTTGTTTGAATTTGCTTCACTATTAGGAACATAAACCTCAGTCATCCAGATTTCTTTGCCGCAGCTTTCGAGAGCCGAAAAATCCATCTGGCTTCTCTGAGTTCCGTAGAAGTGTGTACCGAAAAGGTCACAGTTTGCAAATGCTTTACTGTTGTTAAGTATTTTTGTATAGTAATCTTTGTTTGTATACTGGAAAGTTTCAGGTGACATTACACGAGCACTTGTAATTTTATCTGCATAATTTGCAAGGAAGTCGGTAGTTTCATCTGATGACCATGCTGTCCATTCGCCTGCGTAGTCAGGCTCGTTCTGGATTGAGATTGCATAGAGATTAACTCCATTCTCCTTCATATAATTACCGAAGTCGTTAAGATGCTGTGCATATGCAGCATAATTTGATCTTGGAAGATGGAGCTTACCGCCTCTGATACCACCTGTACCGTTTTCAGCAAGATTTTTTGGTGGTTCCCAAGGTGAAGCGAATATATATGCACCCTGTGACTGTGCGTATTTTGCAGTTGCAACTGCTTTATACCACTGATTTTTATCAGGGTTTATAAATACACGGAGAACGGTCATTCCGAGCTGATTTGAACCGTTTCCGAAAGCTGTTGCTCTTTGTGAGTCAGAAAGGTCTGAACCTGTCCATTCAGGGTGGTTGATTCCTCCGAAGCCTTTGATTGTCTGATACTCTACATCAGGATTTACTACTACTGTTGTTGCGGCATCAACAATTTGCTTTTCTTTACTTGGAGCAAATGATGTAACCGTAAGCAGCATTGCAGCTGCTGTCAAACCTGAAACGATTGTTTTCAGGTTCTTTTTGATTTGAAGTGATTTAACCATTCCAAATTCCTCCTTATTATTTTTAACCCTTTAAACATTTTGCTGATACCCCTATCAGCTTTCTGCAATTGGTGCAGAAATTAAGAAATACACCGAAAATCCCCATTAATCTCTATCTCATGGCGTATTTTTCTCTTTTTTATGTCTTAATTATATCAATTTATTATTTTAGCTTCAACTCATTTTCTGTTTATTTGGTGGATAAAATGTATGTTTTATATATTTTAGACAAAGATTGTACTGTAAATATCAAAAAAATGCTATAATGTGATTTGGATCATTTTCGTCTTTAAATTTTGCAATCTCAAGGTCTACAATATTTTCATAATCATAAAAAAACTTTTTCTTAAGTATAGACTCCAAATTACCTGTTTCATCGGTAATTCCTTCGCAATACATTAAGGTACTAATGAGTGCTAATTGTTCGTTTGTAAAGTTCATTTCTATTCTCCTATTAATCTATCAATATTTTATATCCTGAAGTAATATATCTTTTATACCATTTCATGCAATATTCTATTTCGTCATACACTTCCTGTGGTATAGTATAAATATAGAATTTCACTTTCATATTTATTTCATCCCTATAAAATTTCATAGTAACATCTGTTTCATCAGTAGAACTCGTAGTATCGCTTGCAAATTTTTCAAAAAGAAGCGACATTTCTTCATTACTAAAAATTCTTTGAT
>SVNL01000050.1 GCA_015066925.1 Ruminococcus sp. | reverse complement strand
TATAGGGCAAAACAAAGTGCAAGAAAATTTATCAATTCCATTATCTTTTCTTGCACTTTGCCAACTTAAAATTGGCTTTAAAATGCTATATTAAGCCATTTTTAAGTTGTTGAGCAGACATTAATTAAGGTTAAAAAATCTGTATTTTCGGAGGTGAAATAAGATTTGGCAAAGCTAAGCAAAAAATTAAGCGGAATATTCATAACCGTATTTATTATCGGCTTTCTAACGCTTACTCTGATAAGAGAAAAGGGTGAGATTTCTTTTCATGAAAACAGAAGGCTTGCCGAAATGCCTGAAATATCGGATTTAAAGGACGGAAAATATTTTGAAAAGCTGGAAAAATATTTTTCTGACCATTTTGCGTTCAGAAGTAAGCTTGTAAATATTAATTCTAAGACTTCACTTTATATCGGAGAACCAATTATAAACGGAGTATATGTTTCGGGTGGAATGATGCTTAATGCCGATAAGAGAAATAATATTACCGAATGGAAAAGTGCCGAGGCTATAAATGAATATGCTGAAAAAAGCAAGGGTTCGGTATATGTTATGGCAGTTCCTGCTTCTGACGGAATTTATATTGAAAAGCTTCCTGAATATCTTAGAAGTATTACTCAAAAATCACAGATTGACAGTTTTTATGCTTCACTTAATACAGGCGTGAAGAAAATAGATGCATATAACACTCTTAAAATGCTTAATGAGAATTATATTTATTACAGGAATGACACTAAATGGACTTCGTACGGTGCATTTTGTGTGTATCGTACAGCAATACAAAAGCTTGGATTTCTTCCTGTTACCTATGATAAATATAAAATAGAACACGCAGGAGTGGATTTCAGAGGGGATTTATATAACAAAACGCTTTATACCGATACAAAAGCTGATATGATAGACGTATATGTCTGCATAAACGGTAAAGAAGTCGTTGATGTAACGGCATACGACAGTAGCCTGAAAGAAATGAAAATGGGGCTATATCACAAAGAATATTTGCAGACAAATGATCCTTATAGCTTTTATCTTGGCGGTGAAGATGTGATAAAAATAAAAACAGATGTCGGAAATGACAAAAAACTTCTTGTTATAAAAGATGAGTATGCTGATTGTTTTATACCATTTCTTACTCAGCATTACAGCGAAATAGCAGTAGTTTCAGGAAAATGCAGGCTTAGTGATTATGCCGAAGTTATAAATCCTGATGAATACGGTCAGACATTATTTTTGTTCGGTGCTGATAATCTTGTTAACGAAAATTGTATAGCTTCACAAGGATAGCGTTAAGCTATCCTTTTTTATGGAACGACAGTAATCTGACAATTCCGGTAATAATGATTTATAATATCCTGCCAGCTTTTGCCTTGTAATGCCATTGAATTTGCACCATATTGGCTCATTCCCACTCCATGACCATATCCCTTTGTTGTGAATATGATTTCGCTTGCGGTGAAACTGATTTCAAATGAAGCTGAACGAAGAGAGAGTGCTGTACGTAAATCGTCACCGCTGAGTTCAAGATTGCCTGCTTTTACTGAAAGAACTGTTCCTGCTTCTGATATTTCGGATATTTCAAGCCATTTGGTAAAATCATCGCCAAGCTGAATATTCGGAAATGCGGCATTAAGCTTTTCTTTCAGAATATCAGGGCTAAAAGCTGTTTCTTCAAAATATTTTGGTGCAGTTGTATCAAAACTGCTGTCAACGGAAACCAGATAATCAACAGGGCTTCCCCATGCGTTTTCAGCACTTTCAGTTTTCCCTGATGACATTGAATGAAATGCTGAAACAATTGGTTCTTCATTGTATGTGACTATATAGTTGCATACATCCTTTACTGCGTCAGATATTTTCGAATAGTATAGCTCAAAGTTGTCACCGTAATATTGTTTGGTTTGATTTAAAGTGAAATATCCTTGATATTTTGTCGTATCATTTGAAAAATCAGCACCGCAAAGTTCAGGTGTAGGAGATGTTTTTTCTTTCAGAGCTTGACGTTCGGCATATGTATGAGCAGCAACAGCTTGTGCTTTCAGAGCTTCAGGCTCAAATGTTGCAGGCATTTCAGCACATACTGCGCCTATTATGTAGTCAAGCTTGTCCACTTCCAGAACTTCTCCTGTTGAAATATCCAGAACCTTATATGTTCCTTTTGAAGCGGTAGTATTTTCTGTTTTACTTGTTTCGTTTGTGTCTGTTTTGATTTTTTGAGTGGCTTCAGATGAGTTTCCGAATTTTCCGCAAACAGCGGCAGGAATTGCCGGCAGGGTTAATGTGAGTATAAAAATGGCGGTAACAAAAGATAAAAATTTTTTCATAGCTTCTCCTTGATAATGACTTGTAAATCTGACTATTATGTAGCAGTCGTTTTTTAATGTACACTAAATCAGAAATATTATATGCAGATTGATGAATGGAATATGTATTTGCGAAATAAGGGGCTAGCGTCGTTGACATTTGAGTAAAAATGTAGTATAATGTAATATGAATAATTTTAGGAGTGTGAATGAGAATGAGAACAATTTTCTCGGGTGCCGATATTACTAATTTATGCAAAGAGATGAAGAATAATTCCGTCATCGACCAGAAACTTTATGAAAAATTTCATGTTAAAAGAGGATTGAGAAGAAGCGACGGCACAGGTGTAATTGCAGGAATTACAAATATCTGTAATGTACATGGATACATTGTAAATGAGGGCGAGATAGAAGCAATTCCGGGTGAGCTTATTTACAGAGGCTATAATATAAATGATTTGGTGTCAAATGTTGAAGACGAAAATCGTTTCGGATATGAAGAAACAGTATTTTTGCTTCTGTTCGGACATCTTCCGAATAAAGATGAGCTTGATATGTTTAATACATATCTTTCACTTCAAAGAGAGCTTCCTCCGGGATTTGTTGAGGATATGATATTGAAGGCTCCGTCAAAGAATATTATGAACAAGCTTGCACGTTCAGTACTTGCTCTATATTCTTATGACGATGAGGGCGAGAACAGCTCAATAGAAAATGAAATGCGTATTGCACTCAGTCTTATTGCTAAAATGCCTGTTATTATGTCATGCGCATACCAGGTTAAAAAACGCCATTTTGATAATGCAAGTCTTGTTATGCATCCTATAAAATATGAAGAGAATACTGCTCAGACTATTCTTTCACTTCTCAGAACAAACAGAGAATATACTCTTGAGGAAGCACAGCTTCTCGATATTCTTCTTATGCTTCAGGCTGAGCATGGCGGCGGAAACAATTCAACATTTACATGTCGTGTTCTTACATCATCGGGAACAGACGCATATTCAGCATATGCAGGAGCAATAGGCTCTCTTAAAGGACATCGTCATGGCGGTGCAAATATAAAGGTAATTCAGATGCTTGATAACTTTAAGGCAAATATCAAAAATTGGTCTGATGAGGGCGAAATTGCTGATTATATGAGAAAAATAATCCGCAAAGAAGCAAATGACGGCTCAGGACTTATTTATGGTATGGGACATGCTGTATATACAATTTCAGACCCAAGAGCGTTAATTCTCAAGAAAAAGGCTTTCGAGCTTGCTAAGGGCAAAGAAATTGAAGCAGAATTCAAGCTTCTTGATACAGTTGAAAAGCTTACTCCTGAAATATTCAAGGAAGTAAAGGGAAGCAGTAAAACTATGTGTGCAAACGTTGATATGTATTCAGGTCTTGTTTACAGAATGCTTGGAATACCTGACGAACTCTTTACACCATTGTTTGCAATATCAAGAATGGTAGGCTGGTCTGCTCACAGAATAGAAGAAGTTCTTACAGGCGGAAGAATTATCCGTCCCGCATATAAGGCTATTGCCGCAAAAAGAGAATATAGAAAAATAAACGATAGATAAAAGTAAATTATAAAATCAGTGTGGAGGAGTATTTTTGAAAAAGTTTATACTTTCTGTAATGATAATGTCGGCTTTAACGCTGAGCAGTTGTTCTTTCGGAACAAGTATAGATAATCTCATGGCTCCTCCAAAACTGAGCGTTGAGCAGGAGCAGGTCTATAATACACTCAGAGATGCCGCAGGTCAGAATATCAGACTTAAATATCCTAAATCGGGCAATTATCTTTCATCGTTCATAATAGAAAATATTGATGATGACGAGGGTAATGAAGCTATTGTTTTTTATGAAAAAACAGGATTTACTCCCGATGAAAATACTCTTAGGATAAATGTTCTTGACCAGGTTGACGGTAAATGGCGCTCTATTTGTGACACTTCTGCTGAGGGCTCAGAAATTGAAAAGGTTGCAATATCAAAGCTTGGTACAAATGAGCGTACCAATATTATAATCGGAACAAGTATATTGAATCGTCTTGAAAAAAATGTAACCATATATGATTATGATTTTGAAAATGGTACGATTGAAGTTAATTTTTCACACTCCTATAATTATATGGACATTCTTGATCTTGACGGTGATGATGCAAATGAACTGTTTTTGCTCGGACCTTCTTTGGAATCGGTTTCGGAAGCCGCTGCATTTAAGCTTGGTGCAGATGGCAAATATCATATCTATAGTACTAAGCTCAGTGATAATTATACGCAATTTGATAATGTTGTTTTCGGAAATATCGACAATGAACGTAAAGGTGTTTATATAGATGCGGTTTCCGGTACAGGAACTATCAGAACTGATATTCTGATACTTAATTCACAGGGGCTAAAGAGTGTTTTTGAAGCAACTGATAATACTGCTTCAACAATTCGTCCGTCCGGCTATAATACAACCGATATAGACGGTGACGGAATTTATGAGGTGCCTGTTCAGGGACGATTCCCGGGGTATACTTCAAATGATGAAAATGAACAGATAACCATGACCAACTGGCTCTATTTAAAAGATAATGAGCTTGTAAAAAAATGTTCAAGCTATTACAGCATTTCAGATGGATATGCATTTATAATTCCTGAAAAATGGCTGGGAAAGGTTACTGTAAAGCTTGATACTCTTAATGACGAAATTGTTTTTTATAAATATACAAATAATTCAGATGAAAATGTTTTGCTGAGGATATATACTGCAGAGGACTCTGCTTCAAAAGAGGACAGAATATCAGCAGGATATCACCTTATGTATTCGAAGGGTGAAGCATTTTATCTTGCAAGTGTCGGCAGTGATGATGAACTTGGAATTTCAACAGGGGAGCTTGCCCTATATTTTAAATATATAAAATAAGGAGTGAAAAAAATGAAACGCATATTGGTATGCGAGGACGAAAGTGCAATAAGAGAATTTGTTGTAATAAATCTGAAAAGAGCAGGATATGAAGTCGTAGATGTTGATTGCGGAGAAACAGCACTTCAGACTTTTGAAAATGAACACGGTAATTTTGATATAGTACTGCTCGATATAATGATGCCGGGAATAGATGGATTTACTGTTTGTAAGAAGCTGAGAGAAAAAAGCTCGACGCTGGGAATTATAATGCTTACTGCTAAAACTCAGGAAATGGATAAAGTAAGCGGTCTTATGATAGGAGCAGACGATTATATTACAAAGCCGTTTTCTCCATCTGAGCTTACGGCACGTGTTGACGCAATTTACAGACGTGTATGTATGAGTTTCATTAAAAACGATGATAATTCTACAATTGAATCTGGACCGTTTGTTTTGAATCTTAAAAGCCGTACCGTTAAAAAAGACGGAAAGCTTATTGATTTGACTCAGGTAGAATATCAGATACTTGAATATTTTCTTAATAATAAAAATACAGCACTTGATCGCTCCAGTATACTTAATCATATATGGGGCGAAAGCTATTACGGCGACGCTAAAATCGTCGATGTAAATATCAGAAGAATAAGAATGAAAATAGAGGAAGAGCCTTCAAATCCAAAATACATAATGACAATATGGGGATATGGCTATAAATGGAATGATGTTCAGTAATGGCTAAAGCGAAGAAAAGTATCACAAAACGCTGGATTATTAATAATCTTGGACTGGTATGTCTTGCTATTTTGGTTGTTGAAATGGTATTTATATATGCTATTCAGTATTATTATTACAGCTCTGCAAAGCAGTATCTTAATTCAAGAATAAATGCGGTTGCCAGTGTGCTTAGTATATATGCACAGGATAACACCTCAAACTTTTCGTCTGAAATCAGAAGTATGCTTGAATCTTTTGATGAAAAGGATAAAATTGAACTTATGGCAATAAACTCAAAGGGTAGAGTAGTTCTTACTTCGTCAGGATTTTCTCCCGATGAAAAGGCTTCAATGCCTGATTATCTGAGTGCAATGGACGGTGAAGAGGGATATTGGGTAGGTAAACAGCTTAGCGGCGAAAAAATAATGGCTGTAACTGTTCCGCTTACTTCAATCAGTACCGAATACAGCGCTATCCGAATGGTAGTTTCGCTAAAGGAGATAGACAGCACCGTTCAGTCATATATCATAGCTTCTGCGGCTATAGGCGGATTTATTATCCTTATTATGATTTTTACCGGACTTTATTTTCTTGGTTCAATCGTAAAGCCTATTCAGCAGATAAGTCTTATTGCAAAAAGATTTGCGACAGGTGATTTTTCGGTTCGTATACAGAATAATGATGAAGACGAAATAGGTGAGCTTTGTACATCCATAAATTATATGGCAAATGAGCTTTCGAACACTGAGGCTATGAAAAATGAATTCATATCGTCGGTTTCACATGAACTGAGAACCCCGCTTACTGCGATAAAGGGATGGGCAGAAACTATTTCTTTAGAGGATAACCCCGAAACAATGAAAAAAGGTATGGGTGTTATTTTAAATGAAACAGACAGACTCTATCATATGGTAGAAGAGCTTCTGGACTTTTCAAGAATGCAGAGTGGTCATTTTACCCTGCAAAGACAGAATATGGATATTCTTGCCGAGCTTGAAGATGCACTTCTTGTATACAGCGAAAAAGCAAGACGTGAAAAGATGAGAATTGTCTATAACGAGCCTGAAATGCTTCCTGTAATATATGGCGATAAAAACAGAATACGTCAGGTGTTTATAAATATAATCGACAATGCAATAAAATATTCTTCTGCAGGCGGCATAATTACCGTTGAAGCAAAGGCTGAAAACGGAAATGTTGAGGTTTCAATCTCTGATACCGGATGCGGAATAAAGGAAGCTGATTTGCCAAAGATTAAAACAAAATTCTTCAAGGCAAATCATACACGTCGAGGCTCAGGAATCGGTCTTGCGGTTGCTGATGAAATAATGACAATGCATGGCGGAAGTCTTGAGGTTGATAGTAAAGAGGGAATAGGTACAACCGTAACTATAAATCTTCCTGTTGCAGGTAAAAATGAGAAAGGCAAGTAAAAATATATGAGTGAAAAAAATAAAAGTGAAATAAAATCC
This sequence comes from Ruminococcus sp., assembly GCA_015066925.1. Taxonomy (GTDB): domain Bacteria; phylum Bacillota; class Clostridia; order Oscillospirales; family Ruminococcaceae; genus Ruminococcus. The sequence continues at coordinate 5,888 of SVNL01000050.1, read as the reverse complement.
AAAATAGGAGGTCAGGCACTTATTGAAGGCATAATGATGCTTGGAGTAAATAAAGGTGCAATGGCTTGTAGACTGCCCGACGGAACAATAGATGTCGAAGAATGGGAAGAGCGTAATGGAAAAAATGCTCCGCTTTATAAGAGAATTCCATTTGTAAGAGGCAGCTTTAATTTTGTTTCGTCAATGGTTAAGGGATATAAGTATCTTATGAAATCAGCTGATAAGCAAATTCCCGAGGAAGAAAAAAAGGAGCAGACAAAGGCTGAAAATGCTGTATTTGACGTGGTTATGATAGTCGGAATGATTATCGGAGTTGCCGTTGCACTTGGAATATTTATGTTTCTGCCGAAAATTCTGGTGGGATTTATAAAGCCTGTTGCAGGTAAGCGTGTGTTACGTTCATTCCTTGAAGGCATAGTAAAAATAATACTTTTTGTAGCATATATGGCGCTTACAGGAGTTATGAAGGATATAAGACGTACATACGAATATCATGGCGCAGAGCATAAGACAATAGCCTGCCATGAAGCAAGACTTCCGCTTACAGTGGAAAATGTCAGAAAACAGACTCGTTTTCATAAAAGATGCGGAACAAGCTTTATATTTATAGTTTTGATTGTAAGTATACTTGTAATGTGCCTTATTCCGTTTACAGTAACATGGAAAAGAATTGTTTCAGGACTTATTCTTCTTCCTGTCGTAGTCGGAATTTCATATGAGTTTATACGTCTTGCCGGAAATCACGACAATGCGTTTACAAGAATACTTTCCGCACCGGGGCTTGCACTTCAGAGAATTACAACCAGAGAACCTGATGATAAACAGATAGAAGTAGCAATTGCGGCTCTTACTCCATGTATTCCTGAAAATCTTGAGGAGGATGTATGGTAACAATCGGCGAGCTTTATACAAACGTAAAGGCTATACTTAAAAAAGTTGACAGCGATACATATATGTTTGATGCAAAATGTATAATGGAACAGGCTTTTATGATTGAGCTTCCGAAGCTTCTTATATCTTCGGGCGCTACAGCATCAGATGATGCAGTTAAAAGAGTACAGACAATGCTCGATAAGCGTTCAACAGGCTATCCGCTTCAGTATATTCTCGGCGAATGGGAGTTTTATGGGCTTCCGATAAAGGTAGGCGAGGGAGTTCTGATACCTCGTCCTGATACTGAAACAATTATAGATACTATTCTTGAAAAATATAACGACAGAATAAAAAGCTCTCCCGTTATTGCCGATTTATGTAGCGGCAGTGGATGTATAGCAATAACGCTGAAAAAATATATACCTAATTCAGATGTAACAGCAGTTGAGTATTCAGATGAAGCAATAGAATATCTTAAAAAAAATACTCAGCTTAACGGAGTAGATATAAGAATTGTCAAGGGCGATGTGCTTGATGAAAAAACAGCTCAAAGCTTTGAAAAGCTTGATATAGTAGTCTGCAATCCACCCTATCTGACAAAAGAGGAAATGGAAAATCTGCAGAAAGAAGTTACATTTGAACCTGAATGTGCATTAAGCGGCGGAGATGACGGTCTTGATTATTATAGAAAAATAACTTCGGTATGGAAGAATTCTATAAAGGGCGGTGGACTTATTTTGTATGAAATTGGAATAAATCAGGAAAATGATGTGACGGATATATTATGCGAAAATGGGTTTGAAAATGTTATTCATAGCCGTGATACAGCAGGAATAATAAGAATAATATCAGCAACCAGAAAACAGGAGGATTAATATAATGGCAAAAAAAGAACTTGCAAAAAAAGCTGTTGTAGTTAAAGCTGCATCAAAGGAAGATAAAAAAACAGCACTGGCAGGTGCACTTGCACAGCTTGAAAAGAAATATGGAGCAGGCGCTGTAATGCGTCTTGGACAGACTAATACTCTTAATGTAGATTCTATTCCAACAGGTTCAATGACTCTTGATATGGCGCTTGGTATCGGCGGTGTACCGAGAGGACGTATTGTTGAAATATACGGTCCTGAAAGCTCAGGTAAAACAACAGTTGCACTTCAGATTGCCGCAGAAGCACAGAAGCTTGAAGGAGAGGTTGCGTTTATCGACGTTGAACACGCACTTGACCCTGTATATGCAAAGGCACTTGGAGTAAAAATTGATGATCTTCTTGTTTCACAGCCTGATAGCGGTGAACAGGCACTTGAAATCGCTGAGGCACTTGTTCGTTCCGGAGCAATTGATGTAATCGTTATCGACTCTGTAGCGGCAATGACTACACGAGCAGAAATTGACGGAGAAATGGGCGATAATCATGTTGGTCAGCTTGCAAGACTTATGTCACAGGCAATGAGAAAGCTTACATCATCAATAGCAAAATCAAACTGTGTTGCTATTTTTATAAATCAGGTAAGAGAAAAAATCGGTGTAATGTATGGAAACCCTGAAACAACTCCGGGCGGACGTGCACTGAAATTTTATGCCTCTGTAAGAATTGAGGTAAGAAAGGGCGAGGCTATCAAGGACGGTTCAAATATAATCGGTAACAGAACTCGCTGTAAGGTAGTAAAAAATAAGGTTGCACCTCCATTTAAGGAATGTGAATTTGATATTATGTATGGTCAGGGCATTTCAAGAGATGGCGAGGTTTTAGACCTTGCGGTTGAACTTGATATTATTAAGAAGGGCGGCTCATGGTTCAGCTATAACGGCAATAAGCTTGGACAGGGCAGGGATAATGTAAAGGCACTTCTTAGCAGTGACCCTGAGCTTATGAAAGAAATAGAAAAACAAATTATTGAGAAAATGGATGAGGTTTCTGATATACAGTCAGGGAAAAAGGAGAAGAAGCTTGATAAGGCAGTAAAAGCAGCAGAATCCGCATCGGATGAATTCGAAGAATCAGCTGATATCGACCCTATGATTGATGCAGATAGCGATGATGATTTTGATGAATTTACTCCCGCATAATTGTTATGCAGGTAATATCCGTAAAAAAATATAAAGGCTCATCATATGAGGTTGTTTTTGACGACGACAGACAGATATATCTTCATATTGATATAATTACTGATTACGGTGTGAGGATAGGTGCTCAATTCGACGAAAAAATGCTTGAAAAGATAATCTATGCGTCAAATAAAAGAAGAGCATTTCAGTATGCACTCTATCTGCTGGATTATCGCGATTACTCGTACCGTGAGATGTATACAAAGCTTGAAAAGACATATCAAAACGAGGATTTATGCTTTGAGGTAATGGATAAGCTTGTATCAATCGGCTGTATAAACGATAAGCGTTATGCGGCAATGCTTGCTAAGAAATATGTTGAAATCAAACGCTTTGGTATATTTCGTGCAAAAAATGAAATGTATCAGAGAGGAATACGTGGGGAAACAGCTGAAAAAGCACTTGAGCCTTATTATGATTTGATTGAGGAAAATATAGCAGTGCTTCTTGAAAAAAAGTATGCACGATATCTTACAGATAAAAGTGACAGAAAATCCGTAGAGAAAGTAAAAAATGCACTTGTAAGATACGGTTATGCCTATGATGATATAAATTGTGGACTAAGAAAATATTTTTCTGATGACAAAAGCTTTTAATAAGCCACATAAAAGCTTTTGAATGACAGTAAAAGGTGGCAGAATGGAGATTTTGGTAATGCCGATAAAGGTAGGAATGGTTTCACTTGGATGTTCAAAAAACCTTGTTGATTCTGAAAGAATGTTATATAAGCTCCGCAAAAGAGGATATGAGCTTGTAACAGAACCGGGACTTGCCGATATAGCAGTTGTCAATACGTGCGGATTTATTCAATCTGCAAAGGAAGAGGTTATTGATACAATACTTGAACTTGGTAAGCTTAAAGAGGACGGTACACTTAAAAAAATAATAATTACCGGTTGTCTTACCGAGCGATACAGAGAGGAGGCCGCAGAGCTTTTTCCTGAAGCTGATGCAGTAATCGGTATAGGTGACAATAAGGATATAGTTGACGTTATTGACCATGTTCTTGCAGGTGAGCGTGTTGTGAAATTCTCTCCAAAGCTTGAAGCGGAGTTAACAGGAAAACGAATTATTTCTACACTTCCGTTCTTTGCCTACCTGAAAATAGCAGAAGGCTGTAGTAATTGCTGTACATATTGTGCAATACCGCAGATAAGAGGAAAATTCAGAAGTGTTCCGATGGAAGATGTTCTTGATGAAGCGAAATGGCTTGCTGAAAACGGCGTTACAGAGCTTATTGTAATTGCACAGGATACAACTCGATACGGCGAGGATATATACGGCGAATCAAAGCTTCCCGAGCTTCTTGAAAAACTGTCGGAAATAAACGGAATAAAGTGGATAAGAACACTTTATTGCTACCCGGAACGTATAACAGATGAACTTCTGGAAACAATAGCAAATAATAAAAAGCTTATTAAATATCTTGATATACCTATTCAGCATTGCAACGGTGAAATTCTTAGTAAAATGAATCGTTGGGGTGATAAAGAAAAGCTTTCTGAGCTTATTTCACATATAAGAGCAAAGGTACCCGGAATAATTCTCAGAACAACTCTGATTACAGGTTTTCCTTCAGAAACACAGGAACAGTTTAATGAACTTGCTGAATTCGTACAGGAACAGAAATTTGACAGATTAGGATGTTTCGCTTACTCTCAGGAAGAGGGAACTAAAGCCGCTGAATTTGAAAATCAGATTGAAGAAAGTGTACGCAGTCACAGAGCCGATATAATTATGCAGCAGCAGATGTTTTTAAGTGCTGAAAAAAATGAAAGCCTTATGGAAAAAGAACTTGTCGCTGTTGTTGAGGGCTTTGACAAGTTCGGTGAGTGTTATTTTGGAAGAACTGAAATGGATGCTCCGGATATAGACGGTAAAATTTTCTTTACTTCGGATAAACCACTTGAAATCGGCAATTATGTTAAAATAAAGGTAACCGATACACTTGATTATGATTTGATAGGAGAGGTGATTGCCTGATGAATTTGCCAAATAAGCTTACATTGCTCAGAGTTATTCTTGTGCCGTTTTTTCTGTTATTTATGTATCTTGATGCTTGTCCGTACAACTATCTGATTGCTTTTGTAATATTTGTCGGTGCTTCAATTACAGATGCACTTGACGGAAAAATTGCTCGTAAGCATAATCTTGTTACAAACTTCGGTAAATTTCTTGATCCATTGGCAGATAAAGTGCTTGTAATGGCGGCATTGGCTGTATTCGTAGAATTTGACGATGTTAAAATGGGAGCAATTCCGTTTATAATTATAACTGCAAGAGAATTTATGGTATCAGGTCTTCGACTTCTTGCTGCTGACAGCGGAGTAGTTGTTGCCGCAGGAATGTGGGGAAAGCTTAAAACTGCATTTACAATGGTAACGATAATTGCTATATTGCTTTGGCTGAGTTTCTGGAAAGACTTTGAATGTTTCGGATTAGATTTTTCAGAAACAGCGTTTAATGCAGTTGATATAGTATCGTCGGTACTTATATGGATATCAACGCTTCTGACGGTAATTTCAGGCTGTGTCTATCTTAAAGGCTACTGGCATCTGATTGACTCGGATAAATAAAAGTAAAACACCTGATTTGAAAAAATCAGGTGTTTTTTATACGGATAAAAGATTCTCCTGCGGCGAAAAGAAAACCGCAGGAGAAAATAAAATATATTTAAGAGAGGATAGTTTTTAATAAAAACAATTAAGATTAACCCTTTACGCCGCCGAGCGCAACGCCTGCAATAATGTATTTAGAAAGTATGAAATACATTACGAGGAGAGGGAGAACCGTAAGTAAAAGACCGAGATAGATACAACCATATTCAGCCTTATACATATCACCTCTGAGCAAGTTAACCATCATAGGAAGTGTATACTTCTCAGTTCTTGTAATAAGAATTGATGGCA
>SVNL01000049.1 GCA_015066925.1 Ruminococcus sp. | reverse complement strand
GCGATGAGCATTCTTGGAGGAGCAACAACAGTATTATTAAGAGTATGAGGGAAATACTTATCGCCATTTTCATCTCTTACTCTGATGCTGAGTCTTCTTGACTGAGCGTCACCGAGGTTTGAACAGCTTCCAACCTCGAAGTATTTTTTCTGACGAGGTGACCATGCTTCAACGTCAATACTCTTAACCTTGAGGTCAGCGAGGTCGCCGGAGCAACATTCAAGAGTTCTTACAGGAATATCGAGAGTGCGGAAGAATTCAACAGTGTAGCTGTAAAGCTTGTGGAACCAGTCCATAGACTCCTCAGGCTTACAAACGACAACCATTTCCTGCTTTTCGAACTGATGGATACGATAAACGCCGCGTTCCTCAATACCCTTAGAACCAACTTCTTTACGGAAGCAAGGAGAATAGCTTGTAAGAGCCTGTGGAAGGTCAGTTTCAGGGATAATAGAATCAATGAATTTACCAATCATAGAGTGTTCACTGGTACCGATAAGGTAGAGGTCTTCGCCCTCAATTTTATACATCATAGCTTCCATATCGTCGAAGCTCATAACACCTGTAACAACATCGCTTCTTATCATAAATGGTGGAATATAATATGTAAATCCCTTGTCAATCATAAAATCTCTTGCGTAAGAGAGAATGCATGACTGGAGCTGTGCAATATCACCGCAGAGATAATAGAAGCCGTTACCACTTGTTTTTCTTGCACTGTCAAGGTCAATACCCTTAACCTTTTCCATAATATCAACGTGATATGGAACTTCATAATCAGGAACAGCAGGTTCGCCAAACTTTTCAACCTCAACGTTTTCGCTGTCGTCCTTACCAATCGGAACGCTGTCATCAATGATATTTGGGATAACAAGCATTATATCTCTGATATCAGCTTCAAGCTTAACTTCAAGAGCTTCCATTTCTTCAAGCTTCTTGCCGATTTCAGAAACCTCAGCCTTAATACGTTCAGCCTCGTCCTTCTGACCTTTAGCCATATAGCCGCCGATTTCCTTACTCATTGTCTTACGCTTGTTTCTGAGGTCGTCACATTCAACCTTAGTAGCTCTGTACTGCTTGTCAAGCTCAACTACCTTGTCAACAAGTTCAAGCTTTTCATCCTGAAACTTCTTCTTGATATTTTCTTTTACAAGTTCAGGATTTGTTCTGATTATTTTCATATCCAGCATATTATTTATTCTCCTTTGAAATTATATATTATGATGTTCCACATGGAACAATTACTGCTGTGCAAGCTTATCAGCAAGGAATGCTAAATCCTCTTTATCATAGAATTCAAGGATAAGAGCTCCCTTATTCTTGCCATATTCAACCTTTACCCTGCGACCTAAGCTCTCTTTAAGAGATATTTCCATTTCGGTAAAGTAGTTATCTATTTTACTATCTGATGATGAAGATGTTTTGCTCTCTTCTGATTCTTTCTGTGCTGCACGTTCAACCTGTCTTACTGTAAGACCACCATTTGCCGCTTTTATAGCAGTTGCAATCATCATTTCTTCATTTTCAAATGATAATAATGCTTTTGCATGTCCTATTGAAATTTCTCCATTTTCAAGAAGTGATATAATTCTTTCAGGGAGTGCAAGAATTCTTACTGCATTTGCAATATATGAACGTGAACGACCAACTGTTTTTGCAACGGCATCCTGTGTCATATCAAATTTTTCTATAAGCTCTTTGTAGCCCATAGCTTCTTCAACAGGATTGAGGTTTTCTCTCTGAAGATTTTCTATAAGAGCAATCTGAGCAGATTCAAAATCTGAAAGTTCCTTGATAACAACAGGAATTTCATCAAGACCAAGACGTCTTGCGGCTCTCCAGCGACGTTCACCTGCAACAATCTGATAGCTTCCGTCATCCATAGGACGAACAAGAACAGGCTGTAATATACCGTGTTCCTTGATTGAATCGGCAAGATTATTTATAGCTTCATCATTGAATTTTTTTCGTGGCTGAGTTCTGTTTGGTTCAATTTCAGAAGTGCGTAAGGTTTTCTTCACCTGGATTTCATTAGTGTTCTCCATAAAGAGTGAATCAAGACCAGCACCAAGTCCACCTTTAGCCATAAACTATAATCCTTTCTGTAATTCTACTTTCTTCGTGAGAAGAGTCCTTTTTTCTTTTTAGTCTGAACAACAGGTTCTTCACCGAGCATTTCACGTCCAAGCATTTCATAATACTCAGCACCCTTGGATGTTTTGTCGTAATACATAACAGGCTTTCCATGGCTCGGAGCTTCTGAAATTCTGACGTTTCTCGGAATTTTAGTTTCGAAAATCTTATTCGGGAAGTATTTTTCAACCTCCTGAACAACTTCTCCGGCTACGTTAAGTCTGCTGTCAAACATTGTAAAGAGGATACCCTCAATATCGATAGACGGATTATAATTTGATTTTACAATTTTTATAGTATTGATAAGCTGAGCAAGTCCTTCAAGAGCAAAGAATTCAGCAAGCATCGGGACAATTATCTTATCGCAGGCAACAAGACCATTAAGCGTGATAAGTCCGAGTGCAGGCGGACAATCTATAAAAATGTAATCATAATCAAGACGGCAGGTAAGAAGCTGCATTTTGAGCCTGTTTACACGATTATCGATGTTTGCGAGTTCAAGTTCACCGCCTGCAAGGTCTTCTGTTGCAGGGAGAATAGAAACATTTTTAAATTCTGTATGAACGATAGCCTCTTGAATACGGGCTTTTCCTATAAGCACATCATAAGACGAAAGCGAAATATTTTTCTTTTTTATACCAAGACCTGTTGTTGTGTTTCCCTGTGGATCTATGTCAATGCAAAGCACTTTATAATCTCTTGAACCGAAATAAGCGCCGAGATTAACAACAGTTGTGGATTTACCAACGCCGCCTTTCTGATTTGCAACGGCAAAAATCTTTCCCATTTTACATCTCCTTTCGAAAAAATCTACCTTTTTATTATATCACTATTATGCGGTTTTGTAAATACAAAAAGAGAGGAATATCTATCTTTTTTTCATAAAATGTTCCACATGGAACAATATACAATAATTTTAATATGCAAAGCATATTAAAAAGGGGGATGCCGAGGGCGGCATCCCCTACATTATTTTGTGCAATTAATTAGGAATTTTGTACGGTATCCCACACATACAAAAAGGGTATCGGAAAATCAATCCGATACCCTCTGTGATATAATATCTCTTACTTAGCCATAAGCTTAACCATAACGGCTTTCTGTGCGTGAAGTCTGTTTTCTGCTTCTTCAAAGATTTCATTTGCGTGTGCTTCGAATACCTTTGTTGTGATTTCTTCTTCACGATGTGCAGGCAGACAGTGCATAACCATTGCGTCAGGCTTTGCAACAGCCATAAGTTCGTCATTAATCTGATAGCCGTTGAATGCGATTTTACGCTTTTCGATTTCGCTTTCCTGTCCCATTGATGACCATACGTCTGTGATGAGTACATCTGCATTTTTAGCAGCTTCAATTGGTGAATCTGTTATTGTAAAGCAGTCATAGCCATTAGCAAAATCAAGAACTTCCTGTGCAGGACGATATCCCTCAGGACAAGCAATTGAAACCTCCATACCTACCTTAAGGCAGCCTACGATGAGTGAGTTTGCCATATTGTTTCCGTCACCGATAAAGCACATTTTAAGGCCTTCAAAGCTGTTCTTGAATTCTCTGATTGTCATAAGGTCAGCAAGAACCTGGCATGGATGAGAGAAGTCTGTAAGACCATTGATAATCGGAATATTACCGAATTCAGCGAGATCCTCAACCTCTTTCTGCTCGAATGTTCTAATCATAATTCCGTCAAGATAGCGTGAGAGAACTCTTGCTGTATCCTGTACAGGCTCACCTCTGCCTATCTGGAGGTCGTTGGAAGAGAGAAAAAGAGGATATCCGCCAAGCTGATACATACCTGTTTCAAATGATACTCTTGTTCTTGTTGAAGCCTTCTGGAAAATCATACCAAGAGTCTTTCCCTTGAGGTGATTGTGCGGAATTCCGTGCTTAAGCTCATATTTGAGCTGGTCTGCAAGATTTAAAATATCAATAATTTCCTCTGTTGATAAATCAAGCATTTTTAAAAGATGTTTCATAGTTTATGTATTTTCCTTTCATTACTTACTTTTATTAATATCGCCGAACGCTCTGTCAATTGCTATTGCGAAAAGCGAAATATAATCATCAAAGTGTTTATCTTCAATTACTATTTCATATTGAAGCTCGCCTGTCATAAGCTTAACAGTATTCAGTTTTCCGACTTCGTGGTCATTCTTTATTATTTTGAATAATTTTCTGTCTTTGCTTTTAAGCTGGAAATTCATATCGTTTCCACGGCATTCAAAGCTTGGGTCAAGAAATACCGAAAGACAATGCATAAGTATAACAGGTGAATCGTTAAGAATTATTTCAAATGCAGGTTTTTTACCATTTACAGTCTGAACAAGTGAATAGAGTTCATAGTTGCTTGCATCATAAAGAATAAATTTTGCTCCGAATGATTTTTTCTTTATTGTATAGATTAGACGCTCATTTTTATCCTGTACGATATATTTACTGCCCTTTGGAATTACAAACAATGTCATAAATCACACCTCCAGGAGTTTATGAATAATATTTATACCTTCCTTTATCTCATCTGTGCTTATTGTAAGCGGAGGAAGCAGACGCATCTTCTCTTTTGCAGTAAGCAGCAGTAACCCCTCATCAAGTGCCGCCTTTACTACGTCTGCGGCTTTTTTTGTTTTAAGTGTACAGCCTATCATCATTCCGAGTCCGCTTACAGCTTCTATTTCACTCATCTTCTGAAGCTCTGTGCGGAAAATCTCGCCTTTCTTTGCAACATCATCAAGGAATCCGTCTGCAAGTACAGTTTCAAGAACAGCCTTTCCTGCTGCACAGCATACAGGATTTCCGCCGAATGTTGAACCGTGAGTACCTGCTGTAAGAACGCTGTCGCACTTTTCGTCTGTAAGACAAGCACCAATCGGAAGTCCTCCTGCAAGTCCCTTAGCAAGTGTTGTGATGTTAGCACGTTTTCCGTAATGCTCACCTGCAAGAAGTTTTCCTGTTCTTCCTATACCTGTCTGCACTTCATCAGCTATTACAAGTATATCCTTTTCTGCGCAAAGCTCGTATACTGCGTTTACGAAGTCTTTATCAAGAGCAATTACTCCGCCCTCGCCCTGAACGTATTCAAGCATTACTGCACAGATTGTATCATCAAGCTTTTCCTTTAAATCAGGAATGTTGTTTGCTTCTACGTTTACAAAGCCCTCAACAAACGGGAAAAAGTAGTTGTGGAAAACATCCTGTCCAGTAGCTGAAAGAGTACAAAGAGTACGTCCGTGGAAGCTGTTTTTAAGCGTGATTATATTGCTTCTGCCCATTCCGTATTTATCAAAGCTGTATTTTCTTGCTATTTTAATGGCACATTCATTTGCTTCTGCTCCGCTGTTTCCGAAGAAAACCTTTGAATAGCCTGTTGCATTACAGAGCATCTCAGCAAATTCTGCCTGAATTTTTGTATAATAATAATTTGATGTATGCTGAATTGTCTTTGCCTGATTGCATACCGCCTCTGCCCATTTTTCATTGCAGTAGCCAAGTGAGTTTGTTCCTATACCGCTTCCGAAATCGATATATTTCTTTCCGTTTTCGTCTGTACATACACAGTTTTCACCCTGCTGTGCAACAACAGGATACCTGCCGTATGTCTGCATGACATTCTCATTGAATTTTTCAATCGTATTCATTTTTTTCTCTCCTTTACAATTATATTATATCAGATTTCAGTACCTTATTGCAAGGATTATTACAGCTATTATCATAGAAATTCCTGCGCCTATCAGAAACGTTGATATTTCGCTGTGACTTCCGTCATCTTCAATATGAAATCTGTTTGTATTGTTTTTATCGTAGCATATTTTAATAATATCGCCTGTACGATAATGATAACTGTCCTCATGGACAAAATATGCATAAACTGCTCTTACATATTCTTTCTCCTGAGTTTCAAACTCTACTATCGGAGATTTTGTACGATAAGAGGTACGCTTGTAATAAGCTGTTCTTTCTGCTGTATCTATTACATAAGCGTCAGTATAAATTCCGTTTTTTACTTTTCCTCTCGGTCTTTTTTTTACTATAAGACCGACTGTAAGCAGTATCAGTCCGATAGCTATCGGTACTGCTGTTATAATGTGTTCAATCATGTGAACTGTGTACCTATGCCGTCATTTGTGAGGATTTCTATAAGAATTGAGTGAGGTACTCTGCCGTCAATAATAGCAGTTTTCTTTACGCCGCGTCTGATAGCTTCAACACAGCAGTCGATTTTAGGAATCATTCCGCCTGAGATAATTCCCTGACGCTTCATAAACGGTACTTCGCTTATATTGAGTGAAGGAATAAGAGTTGAAGGGTCATCTTTATCTCTTAAAAGACCTGCAATATCAGTCATAAGAATGAGATTTTCAGCCTTAAGCTCTGCGGCAATTCTTGCGGCAGCTGTATCTGCATTTACATTGTATGTATTACCCTTTTTATCTGTTGCAACTGTTGCGATAACAGGAATATTTCCATTTGCGAGAGCGTCTGTGATAGGCTTTGTGTGAACCTTTACTATGTCGCCTACATAGCCTAAATCCTCGCCGTTTTCGCCGTATTTTCTTTCAGCCATAAGCATTCTTCCGTCGATACCGCAAAGTCCGACAGCATTTCCCTTGTGATGTGCAAGAAGCTGTACAAGCTCTTTATTGACCTTACCCGAAAGAACCATCTTTACAACGTCAATTGTTTCAGCGTCTGTGTATCTGAGTCCGTTTATAAACTTGCTCTCGATATTGAGTCTTTTGAGCATATCGTTTATTTCAGGACCGCCGCCATGTACGAGAACAACTTTTATGCCTACAAGTGAAAGAAGCACAATATCGCTCATTACAGCGTCTTTAAGCTCGTCGTTTGTCATAGCATTTCCACCGTATTTTACAACAACGATTTTGTTGTTGTATTTCTGTATGTATGGAAGTGCGTCAATAATCACCTGTGATCTGTCTTTATTTGAAATTTTATTCATTTATTTTAACTCTCCTTTTCAGAAATTATTATTTGCTCTTACTGCGTCATCAAGAATTGAAGCAACCATATTAGGATTTTCAATATTATAAAATCCCTTTCTTCTGTTTGCTCTGTATCTTGCATTTGAAGCATAAGGATGTACATATCTCATAGCATCGCCTGTTGTCGTAAATGTAACACAGCCGAAGCCATTGTTTGTTGTGGATGTCTGTATATCAATTATATCAGAAAGATTTATGCTTATAAAGTTTCCGCCATAATTTATAATTACTCTTCTGTCTGTAATTGCATATTTTTCATTAAAATTAAAATTCCTGAAAATAAGCCTTGACATAAATACAAACATCACTAACGGAATAAGCATAAATATAGCAGCAGGAATTATCATCATAAGAAATCCCGATGATATCCATTTTGCTTCTTTAGGTAAATTGAATATAATCAATGCAGGGATTGCAAAGAATGCAAGTAAACCGATACCGCCGAATATAAGAGGCATTAATGAGAACTTTTTGAAAGTCTTTCCATAGTTATCAGCATCCTGCTTGCTTCTTTCTCCTTGCCAGAGGATAGCTTCTCCGTTCATAAGCTGAGAAGTAAATGTATTATCAGTATATGACCTGTATTGTCTTGGCGGAGGAGTTCTGTGATTTATATTATTATTGTAATCCTGTTCAGGATTTCGTATGTATTCTTCTTCATTTCTGATGTATTCATCATCATTATTATTATAAGACATTGATTTAGCTCCTTTTTCAAAGAGTTATAATTGAAAAATTATATAATAGTCATCGTTTCTACATTTCAAATTCAGAAAGCTGATTATTCAGAATATCATAAACAGCTGCGGCATTATCTATGCTGTAAAAGAATCTTTCATAGCGTGTCATTGATATTTCTTCATCCCTGTATTTTACTGGTGTTTTTTGACTTACCTTTATAATGCCGACGCCATCTCCGCTTTTATTCAGTATGAGCAGCGGCTCTGATAATTCTGATAATTTATAGGATTCATACGGTTTTTTCTTTTTTTTATTATATACTATTATTCTTTTGGTTGTTATAGCGTAGTATTCGTTTTTTGGAGGTAATGCGTATGCAAATATCAGTATTCCAATAACAGTAAAAACAAAACCTACAATTCTTGGAAACCAGTAGCGTTTATTTGTTTCGGAATGTACGAATGATAACATAAAAGTAAATAAAGAAAATGATGTCCATATAAAACCAATAACCAATCTGGTTAGGATTTCATTTATTTCAGCTTTGCAGCGTCGCTCATTTCTTTTACCCGACCAGAGCAATTCTTCATCATTTTCAAGCTCACTTGAAAATACGCCATAGATGTCCAAGTTGCAAAGTATAAGATTACTCTGTGATGCGTCAGGTTTTATTATTTCTTCATTGCTTGCCTGCACTGAAATATCTTCTTCAAAGTCGTTTACAAACTCTTTTTCAGTGCGGATATATTCTTCATGTTCTCTATTAAACATAATTCATTATTCCTGTATTCATAGTAATCATTTTATATGATTACTGCTTTTTTCTGCGTTATCCTTCAACAGATTGTATACATATTCATATTCTTCAATACTGATACCATAAATCGTGGTAATATTATTGCCTATAGTAATGACAACTTGATTTGGCGCGCTCGTTTTAGTAATACTGAAGCTTAAATTATACTTTCTGTTTTTGTCTTTGTTCAAATGAATATCAACAATGTTCGCAAAGTTATAAGAGGAAAATTTCTCATTTTTTCCTTTTTGGAAGATGATAACTTTTTTGTTGGTTATTGCATACCATATATTTGTTTTTGGAATTCCGGTTTTTAATATCTATAATCCGATAATCATGAATATTAAGCTGATAAATATTATTTCTATATCCATGCTTTTTGCAGGAAGGTATGATGCCATAAATATAAAAACAGATGCAGCCAAAGATATTATTCCCATGAATAAACTCTTGCGCAAATTTTCTTTTTCGGTATTACTGAGTTTCTTGGATTTTTTCATTGACCAAAGTATTTCTTCTTTTGGTTCAAGTGTATCTGCAAATATACTGTAAATATCTTCTGACTGATATTTTTTTGCATAATCTGTTACATCAGAATTTTCAGATAATACCGAAATATCTTCTTCATTTTTTCTGTTCAACATAATTTTTTCCTGTTTTTTACTGACTGAATGTCAGATTTATATTATAGAAAGGTTTGAATTTAAAATATCGTATACGTTATCGACATCATCTATACCATAAAGAACAATATCATTATGTGTTGTTGCTATAATTCTGCCGTCTTTCTCTATATTGTGTGAAAGCTGAAATTCTATAATTCCGCTGCCGCTGCCGTTTTTATCTCTTACAATATGTGGGGTTGATATATCACAAAGAGCATATGATTTAAACGGCTGTTTTTTATTTTTGCTATATACTATTACTCGTTGGTCGGTTATAGCATAGTATATATTCTTTTTAGGAATTGAAGTAGCAAGAAGCCATATACCTATAAGCGTAAACAGACCGCCTACGACAATACCAATACCATTATTCATAGTACCTTCTACCTCAAGCAGAGATATCAAAAATACAAATGCGGATAAAGCTATCCAGACAATACTCATCATAAGACGTGAGCGCACCGACTCTTTTTCTGTTTTGGTGCGCACCTTGCTTTTTTTGGCAGACCAGAGAATGGTTTCATTGGCTTCGAGAGTTTCTCTGAAAATGCTCTCGCTGTCTGCTTCAGAATAATAAGAGTTTTTATAAAGCGTATCTGAATTATCTGATAAATCAGAGTAATCAGTTTCAGAAACATCTGTATATTCTTCTTCTGTGCGGATATATTCTTCATCATTTCTATTAAACATATTTTTCTTCCTGCTTATATTAAATATTTAAGTTGTTTTGTAACTTCACTTGGGTTATCAATTCCATAAAAGCCGAGAGTTTCACCAACATATCTTTTTTTCTTTATTGAATTTTTCATATAATAATCAACTAAGAAAGTAACAGAACCCGTATTATTATTTTCAGTAAAAACTTCAATAAAACTTGGTTTTATATCACTGAGTTCAGCTGAAATTATGTTGTTATTCCTTTTTATGATTATTCTTTCATTTGTAAGTGCGTATTCTTCTTTGGGCAATATCTTTATAGGAATAATAACAGCCGTGAAAATAATAATAGGTAAAAAAACTATAAGTGATAAAGACGCAAACAAATAAATAAACAATGCAAAACTATTAACAATGCTTGCTATAAGTAATAAACTCAATAAAGGAGCTATTAACTCTGCAATTATCAGTATTAAAATTAATTTACGTATGCTTTTAGGCCACAATCCTAATATTCCTGAAAAAATCTTATTTTTCTTTGAACCTTGCCATAGTATTTCTTCGTTTTCTTTTAATTCTTTTGCAAAAATATTGTTGTCAGTCATTTTCAGCCTCCGCATTAAAGATTTTAGTTTCTGTAATCTCCGTTAATTTTAACATAATCATATGTAATGTCACAGCCCCATGCTACTGCTGTTGAATTTTCTGTATTATACTAAATATTTAAGTTGTTTTGTAACTTCACTTGGGTTATCAATTCCATAAAAGCCGAGAGCTTCGCTGAAACTTCTTTTTTTCTTTGTTGAATTCTTTATATAATAATCAACTAAGAAAGTAACAGAACCCGTATTATTTTTTTCAGTAAAGATTTCAATAAAACTTGGTCTTATATCACTGAGTTCAGCTGAAATTATGTTGTTATTCCTTTTTATGATTATTCTTTCATTTGTAAGTGCGTATTCTTCTTTACTTCTTGATAATATAATACATTTGATAATAATTATAGATAGAACAGGAACAGTAAGTAAAAGTAATATTGAAATAAGCAAGGTATTGAAAAAGTTTGAAAAAGTCAGCAATTGAAAAATCAGAATTACAGGTAAAACAATGAATAAAAGCAGAACAGAATACAGTATTACTCCGAGTGTTAATATGCGTGCATTTCTAGGCCATAATCCTGTCAATCCTGAAAAAATCTTATTTTTCTTTGAACCTTGCCATAGTATTTCTTCGTTTTCTTTTAATTCTTTTGCAAAAATATTGTTGTCAGTCATTTTCAGCCCTCCGTATTAAAGCTTTTAGCTTCTGTAATCTCCGTTGATTTTAACGTAATCGTATGTAAGGTCGCAGCCCCATGCTACTGCTGTAGAGTTTCCTGCATTGAGATTGATGTAAATCTGAATTTCTTCTTCCATAAGAATTGTTTTTGCTGTTTCTTCTGAGAAGTCAACGCCTGCACCATTCTTGCATACGTCAATAGTTCCCTTTGATGAGCCGATTGATACGTCAACCTTGCTTATATCAAATTCAGCCTGTGCATAACCTATTGCACAAAGGATACGTCCCCAGTTTGCGTCCTCACCGAACATTGCAGCCTTGAAAAGACTTGATGTTATAACTGATTTTGCAACAATTTCTGCTGTCTTTTCACTGTCTGCACCGCTGCAGCAGCATTCGATAAGCTTTGTTGCGCCTTCTCCGTCACGAGCCATCATACGTCCTAAATTCATCATTACAGCATAAAGAGCGTTTCTGAATACTTCGTAATCGTTGTCTTCTTTTGTAAGCGGAGCGTTTTCAGCCATTCCAGAAGCCATTACGCAAACCATATCGTTTGTTGATGTATCTCCGTCAACGCTTACACGATTGAGAGTGATTTTTACAACGTCGCTGAGAGCTCTCTGTAAAAGCTCAGCTGAAATATCAGCGTCTGTTGTGATGAATGTGAGAGTTGTTGCCATATTCGGATGAATCATACCGCTGCCCTTGAGCATACCGCCCATTGTGCATGTTTTGCCGCCGATTTCAAACTGTACGGCAACCTCCTTAGGCTGTGTATCTGTTGTCATAATTGCTTCTAAAGCGGCTTTGTTTCCCTCGTATGAAAGCCCCTCGCAAAGTGATTTCATACCTTTTTCGATAGGCTCAATCGGAAGCACCTGTCCGATAACACCTGTTGAAGCTACGATTACATCATTTTCGTCAATTCCAAGCTCTGCTGATACGAGAGAACACATCTTTGAAGCTTTTTCAACTCCGTCAGCGTTGCAGGTGTTTGCGTTTACTGAGTTTACAATTACGGCTCTTGCCTTGCCGTTTTTGAGATGCTCCTTAGTTACAAGGATAGGAGCGCCCTTAACCTTATTTGTTGTATATACAGCCGCCGCTGTACATTCCTTATCAGCAAGGATTACAGCGAGGTCGTTTTTCTTTTTTGTAACGTGTGCGCCTGCATGAGCAAGTCCGCACTGTATTCCGTTTGCTTTAAAGCCTTTTGCGGCACATACACCGCCGTCAACAAATTTAATGTTTTCAACTTTTTTAAGTTCCATTTTAATTTTCTCCAATCTGTGATATTGTTGAATTTTCGAGGGATAAATCCGAATTAATACCCCCATAGTATTCAGAAAAAACAAATTGCTTTGAATCAGAAAAAATAATTATTTTTTCTGATTCTATATTAAATCTGTATAGAGAGTTTCCAAGCAGAATTATTCGTTTACCATTTATTTGAAACTCTGATACATCATTTACATCAGCGACTGTATATCTTATATATCTGACAGGAACAGCATATTCACTTCGTATTTCAGTAGTAACAACATTCCATTTAAGTTCTTTTGTAAGATTAAACAGTTCTTTTTGGGTAGTATAATATTCTTTAGATTTAATGCAACACATAATGATACCAATAAACATAAGAATAGATTTGTTGATAATTATAGAAGTGAGTATTAAAACAATTCCGATAATCTGAGATTTGTATAGCTTTCTATGCTTTTTTAAGGGGGTAATGTGCTTTATAATTGTATTATTCTTTTGTTGAATAGACAGTTGTTTTTCAGAAGGTGAGATTGGTTCATCAAATTTTTCTATAAATTTTTTATCATCCAAAAACACACAAAGATTACTATTACTTAGAATAATTATTGTTTCTTCATTTGTGCTGAATTTAAGCAGACGATTTCTAAGGAAAATTATCTGCTCGCCGTTTTTTTGAAGCTCTGAGACATCTCTTACATCGGCAATTGCATATTTTGTATATCTCACAAGAAAATTATATTGACTGCATATTTCTCGAGGTATCGATTTCCATTCAAGTTTTTTTGCAAGATTCAACAATGTTCTTTCGTTGGCTTTTTGTTTACTTGACTTTGAAAAACACA
>SVNL01000048.1 GCA_015066925.1 Ruminococcus sp. | reverse complement strand
AAATATTCCTGTTCTGACAATCGGTGCACCTTATAGCGTAACTTCTTATTCTAATATAGAAAAGCTTATAGAACAGATAAACGATGAGTTCGGCGATTACCGCATTGAAATAAAGGATTACGGTGAATATTCAACCGAAGAAAATCCTGAGGGGAATTTGGATGCAATCAATCAGGATTTCATTGCGGGAACAGCTCCCGATATTTTTGTTCTGGATGATTATACACCGATAGAAAATATGGGGGCTTTTGAGGATTTATACAATTTTATAGATAATGACCCCGAATTAAATCGTGATGCTTTTATTCCAAAGATTTTGGAGTATGCTGAAAATGATGGAAAGCTTTATTCTCTGCCTTTGGAATTTGCAATTTCAACAAATGTAGGTAAAACAAAATATGTTGGTGAAAAGGAAAACTGGACATACGCTGAATACATAGATACAGTTACAAGATTAAAGGATACAGTACCATATTTAAGCGAGGATATGATGAATCCAAATATTATAACCCGTGCATCCCCGTTATATCAATTTGATTACTTCAAGAGCTTTTTTGATTTTGAAAGCGGCACTTGTAATTTTGACAATCCAGAGTTTATTGATATTCTTGAATATTGCTATAACTTTTCAGATAATGCAGACCCGCCGGAATTTGTATATGAAGAACCCTCTATTGAAGAAATGAATGCAGAATTTGAGATGAGAAATATGTCTTACAGAAATGACCAGGCTCTATTGCATAATTGTTATTTTTCAAGTTTTCAGAGCTATCTTGAAATAACTGCAGGGTATTTTGATAATGAAGAAATAACATTTGTCGGTTATCCAAGTAATGATGGAACAGGAACTCAGATTCGTTTCTACGAATCATTGAGAATAAATGCTGCTTCAAAAAACAAGGAGCTTGCATGGAAATTTATTAAAAGACTTATGGATTATACTTATACTGAAAACAATATTACATTCGGAATCACAAAAGAGTCATTAAAAAATGCCGCTGAACTCGCAAAACAGCCTCTTGTACGTGATAATACTGATTATACAGGAGAATACTTCCATACAGGAAATAAATTATTAGAAATCGGTAATGTTACAGATAAGGAGATTGAGGGCGTTTATCATCTTCTTGATATTGCAAAAAAAGAAAAGATTATTCCATATGATTATATAGAAATTATTTATGAAGAAGCAGATAAATACTTCCATGATGAATGTACTGCAAAGCAAGCCGCTGAAATGATTCAGAACAGACTCACTATTTTCATTGCGGAACAGCAGTAAAGCTTTTTTCACCTCGGGCATACAATATTATATGGAGTATTTCCATACATTTTAAATGAAAGGAAGATTGTATGCCCAAGGTGTTTTTAAGTCCATCTACTCAGGAATGGAATTCTTATGTAACTCAAGGTAACGAAGAGCTTTATATGAATCTTATTGCTGACAGAATGGAGCCGTATCTCCGTTCAAGCGGTATTAAATATGCAAGAAATAATCCCTCAAAAAATGTTACGGGTGCTATTTCTGATTCGAATTCGGAATATTACGACGTCCATCTGGCACTTCATTCAAACGCATCACCCGAAAATTTAGCAGGCAAGCTCAGAGGAGTAGATATTTACTATTATCCATATAATGAGTTAAGTGAAAGTCTTGCAAATATTATTGCAAACAATATGAAAAGCATTTATCCGTTGCCCGATAAATCAAGAGCATTGCCTACTACAAGTCTTGGTGAGGTTACACGCACAAATGCTGTTGCCGTTCTTTGTGAACTTGGTTATCACGATAATATTTACGATGAACGCTGGATTCGTGAAAATGTAAATGCTATTGCCAAAAATCTTGTCCAGTCGCTATGTGATTATTTCGGTATACCATTTATTGAAGCAGGAGTAATAAGAAGAGGTACAGTTATTACCGATGGTTCTAATCTTAATCTAAGAGCATTTCCGTCTGTTACGGGAAAAATTATCGGAGTAATTCCAAACGGTGCAGTTGTTACCGTTTACGGACAGTACAATAATTGGTATGTTGTCGGTTATAATGGACTAATCGGCTATGCAAGCTCTGATTTTATTGTAATCTGACTGCACTGCTATGCAATTGAGTGACGGTAAAATATAAAGAATTACAGAGGGCGGAATAAAATCCGCCCTTAAAAAATGTTTATTTAAATTTTAGTTATTGGCGAATAATTCAAGTGGATTTATATATTTTCCGTCCTTTTCGATTTCTATATGAAGATGAGCTTCAAGACCGCTTTCTATATCTGCTGTATCACCGACTGCACCGATAATGTCGCCTGCTTTAACGGAAGAACCCTGCTGTAAATTCAAATCCTTGCCGAGATTACAGTATCTGCTCAGATATCCGTTTTTATGGTCGATAACAACAATTGTTCCCCAAAGTGCATCATCGGAAACCTCGATAACATCTCCGCTTGCTATAGCGTAAACATTGTCACCGACGGAAGCCGCTATATCAGTACCGTTATGAGTCTGCCATGAACCTGTTGTAGCATTCTTCACAAGCTCAGAGCCGCTGAACATATTAACTATGTTGCTTGTATTGTCAAGCGGAGCATGATATGCTTTTGAATCCTGTGTTGGTGTTTTTTCTTTTGGCGGCTCGGCAACAATAGGGTCGGGTGCAGGAATTGTAACTGCAGGTGTTGTTACAGCTGTCTGTGTAGTAGTTATAGGTCGTTGTGTAGTAGTGGTAACGGAAGTTGTAAAGGTTATGGCAGTTGTCTGCTTCGGGACATTTGTGATTTTACGGTCAACAGCTTCTTCTGATACAAAGCCTGACTGCTTGGGACTTTTTTTATTCTCGTTTTGTGAATATGAAAAATAGCAGGCAGAACCAATCATTAATGCACTGATTGCAAGTGCTGTGTAGAAACCTTTCGGGGATTTATCTTTTTTTGTGTTTGAAAAAATATTTTTATTCACATTAAACACCTCCGAATATATTGTTAACGGAAATTAATGTTTTATACGGAAATTTTCGGTTTGATATTTGGTATGCGACTCATATAATAGAAAAAATATACATATAAATTTATAGCTCTGAATTGACAGAGTAAAATATGATGCACAAATTGCACAAAGAACAGTGTTGAAAGTTGTGTAAATTCTATCCTGTTGCTTGAAATTTACACAATTCTTTTTATTTATGCAAAAAATACTTGCAGTTTTTTGTGAAATGTGATAAAATATAGTGATTGATAATTTTAGATAAAGTATTTTTATTTATGGTTAAATTAATTTCAGGTAATAAATTCTAAAGGAGTAATCATAATGGCTAAAATCAAGGTTGCGGTTTTATTTGGCGGAGTTTCAAACGAACATGATGTTTCATTGGTTTCCGCATCTAACGTTATTGAAAGTATACCTCGTGATAAATATGAGGTTATATGTATCGGAATAACTAAAAAGGGCAGATGGCTCTATTATCCCGGTGACGTTGAGGATATAAGAAACGGAAAATGGGAGCTTAATACAGACTGTACATCAGCTATTATTTCACCTGATCCTATTCATAAGGGAATTATTACAATTGAAAACGGTGAAGCTTCTGTAAAGAAAATTGATGTTGTTTTTCCTGTCCTTCACGGTAAAAACGGTGAGGATGGTACTGTTCAGGGACTTCTTGATATGGCTAGAATTCCATATGTGGGATGCGGACTTCTTGCGTCTGCTTCCTGTATGGATAAGGCTCATACACATATGGTACTCGAATACAATAATATCAGAACTGCTAAGTGGCGAATGATTACTCAGAGAGATATTAATCATCTTGATGAGCAGTACGAACAGATTGCAGAGGACCTTAAATTTCCAATGTTCGTAAAGCCTGTAAACTGCGGTTCGTCAATCGGTATAAATAAGGCTAACGATTTTGAAGAGCTTGACGCTGCGGTTAAAACTGCTTTCTCTCACGATAATAAGGTTATTATCGAAGAATTTATAAAGGGAAGAGAGCTTGAGGTTGCTGTTGCGGGTTATGATTCTCCATACGCATCATATGTCGGCGAAATCAAGGCTTGCAATGAATTTTATGACTTTGACGCAAAATATGTGCTCGGTGATTCAAAGCTCTGTATTCCTGCTGAGATTGATGACGTAAAAATGCTTGAAATTCGTGAAACAGCCATAAAGGCGTATAAAGCACTCGGCTGTAAGGGACTTTCAAGAGTCGATTTCTTTATGACAGAAAACGGCGATGTTTATCTTAACGAAATCAATACACTTCCGGGATTTACTCCTATTAGTATGTATCCTAAGCTTATGGAGCATCTTGGAATGTCACAGTCTTACCTTGTCGATAAGCTTATCGAACAGGCAATTGAAAATGCTGACAGAAACTATTGATAATTTCGGCTTGTTTCTGCCGTAAATGAAACAATGCTTACATAGCATACCGGAGCTTTATTATGAATAATGACGCTATTGGAGTTTTTGATTCGGGTGTAGGCGGTCTTACAGCTGTTATGGAGCTTAATAAGCTTCTTCCGAATGAAAATATAATATATTTCGGGGATACTGCAAGAATTCCTTATGGAAGCCGAAGCCGTGAAACTGTAATCAAATATGCACATGAGGATATTGCTTTTTTAAGAAAACATAAAATAAAAATGATTATTGCAGCCTGCGGAACAGTAAGCTCTGTAATCGGTACAAATTCTCTCGTAGACGATATGCCTTTTACAGGTGTACTTCTTCCGACCGCACAGGCGGCGTGCAGCTCAACTAAAAACGGAAAAATCGGTGTTATAGGAACTTCGGCAACAATCCGAAGCGGAAGCTTTGCAAAGGCAATAAAGACTATAAGACCAAATACATCTGTTTACGGAAATGCCTGTCCGCTTTTCGTTCATCTTGTAGAAAACGGCTATACCGACCGCGATAATAAGGTTACAAAGCTTGTTGCGGAAGAGTATCTTGCACCGATAAAGGCTGAGGGCGTTGATACACTTATTCTCGGTTGTACTCACTATCCGCTTCTTGAAGATATCATTGCTGATTATATGGGCGACTCGGTTACGCTTATTTCATCGGGGAAAGAAGCCGCAAAATATGCTGAAATCTGTCTTATGGAGCGTAATCTTCTTACCGACCGCACAGAAAAAGGAACAAATAAATTCTATGTAAGTGACAGTATTGAGCTTTTTGAGGAAAATGCACGCCATTTTCTTCGTTCCGAGGTTGTTGGAGATGTTTTCAGCAGCAATGAGTAAAAGGAGAAGAAAGTGAAAGATAATATTACTATTTTACTGAAAAGTATTCAATGGATAGATAACGAAAAATCAGAAACAGAGCTTATAACCAAAGCCCGTTACGAGAAAACGGATGATACAATTAAAATATCCTATGACGATACCTCCGCTACGGGTTTTGAAGGCTCGGTTACTGTTATTGAGGTTAAAGGTGAAAAGAATGCTACCGTAATGCGAAGCGGTACAGCTAATTCGCTTATTACTCTCGAGCCTGATAATAAACATTATTGTCATTACGAAACACCGTTCGGTGATATGCAGATAGGTGTTTATACACATAAAATTGATAATAAACTAGATACGGAAAAAAGCTTGTATATGAAATATACGATAGATATAAATTCTGCATATGTTTCGGATAATGAAATTATTTTGGAAATTAAATAAATGAAAGGATATATAAAATGGCTGACCTTATAAAAAATGCTTCACAGCAACTGAGAGAGATTATTGAAAAGGCAATCGACAATATTGTTGCGAAAGAGCTCGTTCCTGATGAAGCTCTACCTGCATTTAATATTGAAATTCCTGCCGATAAATCTCATGGTGATTTTGCCGCAAATACTGCAATGGTTTGCGCAAAGGCTTTTAAAATGCCGCCAAGAAAAATCGCTGAGCTTATCTGCGGTGAAATTAATCTTGACGGAACTCTGTTCTATAAGTTTGAGATTGCAGGCCCCGGATTTATTAACTTCTTTCTCGGAAAAAAATGGTTTTCAGATGTAGTTGAAAATGTTCTCGACGAGGGCGACAATTACGGCAGAACTTCTCAGGGAACAGGTAAAAGAATTCTTGTTGAATTCGTTTCTGCAAATCCGACAGGTCCTATGCACGTCGGAAATGCTCGTGGCGGTGCTATCGGAGATTGCCTCGCAGGTGTTCTCGACTGGGCAGGCTATCATGCAGAACGTGAATTCTATATCAACGATGCAGGTAATCAGATTGAAAAGTTCGGTAAATCTCTTTCACTCAGATATATGCAGGTTTGTTCCGCTGAAGGAAGAGAAATATGCGCAAATGCAGAGTCAGCCGAAAAGGCTTGTCAGGCAATTTACGGTGAGGACGGAAACAGTGATGATTTTCCAATGCCTGATGATACCTACAGAGGTGTTGATATTATTGAACACGCAAAAAATTATTTCGACGAAAACGGAAATAATCTTGAAAATGTAAGTGAGGATGAGCGTAAAAAGGCTCTTGTTGAATACGCACTCCCTAAGAATATTGCAGGTCTTGAACGTGATTTAAAGAAATATCGTATAGTTTATGATACATGGTATAAGGAAAGTAAGCTCCACGAAAGCGGAGAAACAATGAAAATCGTTGAGAAGCTTAAAGAAACAGGTCATACCTACGAACAGGAAGGTGCAATCTGGTTCAAGGCAACGGATTTCGGCGTTGATAAGGACTTTGTACTTGTTCGTGCAAACGGTATTCCGACTTATGTTGTTCCCGATATCGCTTATCATTACGATAAGCTCGTTACAAGAGGCTTTGATAAGGCGATAAACGTACTTGGTGCTGACCACCACGGCTATGTTCCAAGACTTAAAGCGGCTCTTGAAGCTTTGGGCGTTGATTCGCAAAAGCTTGATGTAGTTCTTATGCAGATGGTAAGACTCCTCAGAAACGGTGAAGTTGCAAAGCTTTCAAAAAGAAGCGGAAAAGCAATTACTCTTGTAACTCTTCTTGAGGAAATTCCAATTGACGCCGCAAGATTTTTCTTCAATATGCGTGAGGCTAATTCACAGTTTGAATTTGACCTTGACCTTGCGGTAGAAAAGTCGTCACAAAATCCTGTATACTACGTTCAGTATGCACACGCTCGTCTTTGCAGTCTGATTTCAAATCTTAAATCAGAGGGGCTTGTTGATGATGAAAATGCAAATCTTGAGCTTCTTGATTCGGAAAGAGAGATTGAGCTTATTCGCCATATAGCTTCACTTCCTACAGAAGTAAATAATGCCGCAAGAACCTATGACCCTGCTAAAATTACAAAGTATTCGATTGAGCTTGCTACATTATTCCATAGATTTTATGATGGCTGTAGTGTTAAAAATGCTGAAACAGATGAATTGAGAGCAGCAAGATTTGTCCTTTGTAAAGCAGTAAGACAAACTCTCAGAAATGCTCTTACAATACTCAAGATAGAATGTCCCGAAAAAATGTAAAAATTACAAATTGGTTACAAAAATAATTGTAAAATGTTAATTATAAACAGATTTGAATAAAAAAATTTGTCGTAATGTGGATTTTCACCTTATAATTAACAGAATGTTCATAATTAGTTCATAAAAATGTGTTACAATTTGTAATATATTGATATGATGATTTTATACTACGAAAATAAATTTATAAAAAAGGAAAGGATGTTATTATGTCCAACAGATTATTTCAAGGCCTCGTTCACCAGATGCGTGATACTATTGACTCAGTTATCGGTGTAGTAGACGAAACTGCTACTATTATCGCTTGTAGTGACCTTACTAAGGTAGGTACTACAAATGAATATGTTACACTCGACCTTAGCGATTCACATGATATCTTTATCAGAGATGGCTATACATATAAGCCATTCGGCTCAAGAGTTAAGCCGGATTATGCTGTTTTCGTTGAAGGTACTGATGAAGCTGCTGCAAAATATGCAAGCATTATGGCTATAAGCCTTTCAAACATAAAGCAGTATTACGATGAAAAATATGACAGAAATAATTTTGTTAAGAATGTCGTTCTTGATAACGTTTTACCTGGCGATATCGTAATTAAGGCAAGAGAGCTTCACTTCAATGCTGAAATCAGCCGTGTTGTTCTTCTTATAAGAATAGTTTCTGCTAACGATATCTCAGCTTATGATGTTATCCAGAATCTCTTCCCTGATAAAAATAAGGACTTCGTTTTCAATATAACAGAAACAGATATCGTTCTTGTTAAAGAGCTTAAAAATGCTGTTGATTCAAAAGACCTTGAAAAGCTCGCTCGTTCAATTGCAGATACATTAAGCGGTGAGTTCTATACAAGAGTTAACGTTGGTATCGGAACTCCTGTTGTAGGCGTTAAGGAGCTTGCACGTTCATTCAAGGAAGCTCAGATGGCTCTTGAAGTAGGTAAGGTATTTGATACAGATAAGGTTATTATCAGCTATGATAATCTCGGTATAGCAAGACTTATTTACCACCTTCCTACAACACTTTGTGAAACATTCCTCCACGAAGTATTCAAGATGGGCAGTATTGAATCTCTTGACCACGAAACACTCTTTACAATTCAGAGATTCTTCGAAAATAATCTTAATGTTTCAGAAACATCAAGAAAACTCTTTGTACACAGAAATACTCTTGTTTACAGACTTGAAAAAATCAAGAAGCTTACAGGTCTTGACCTGAGAGAATTTGACCACGCAATTATATTTAAGATTGCCCTTATGGTTAAAAAATATCTTTCTGCAAATCCTGTTAAGTTCTGATGAGGCATATAGGCAATAATGCCGTAAAATGACATTTGAAGCATACATGTTCGCTTTGTGAATTCGGTACAAGGCGAACATTTCATGAGTGTATAATACAAAATGTGTATTGTATATGCTTAAATGTTC
This sequence comes from Ruminococcus sp., assembly GCA_015066925.1. Lineage (GTDB taxonomy): Bacteria > Bacillota > Clostridia > Oscillospirales > Ruminococcaceae > Ruminococcus. The sequence continues at coordinate 4,441 of SVNL01000048.1, read as the reverse complement.
TTAAATCACAAAGGAAGGTGTAAACTGTGGTAGAATTAAAAAACGTGTCTGTAACCTATTCAAGCGGTGTTGATGCGTTAAATAATGTAAGCCTTAAAATCAATGACGGAGATTTTGCATTTGTCGTTGGTTCATCAGGTGCAGGAAAAAGTACCATGATTAAGCTTCTCCTTAAAGAGATTGACGCTACAAGCGGTGTCGTTACGGTAAACGGCTATAATCTTAATAAGCTTAAAAAGAAAAAAATTCCTGAATTCAGACGTACTCTCGGATTCGTCTTTCAGGATTTCAGACTTATTCCATCAATGACTGTTTACGAGAATATTGCGTTCGTTTTAAGAGTAATTGATGCTCCGAAAAAATATATACGCAAAAGAGTTCCATATGTTATAAGTCTTGTAGGTTTACAGGCAAAATCAAACTCATATCCCGATGAGCTTTCGGGCGGTGAAAAGCAGAGAGTCGCAATTGCAAGAGCACTTGTTAATGATCCTAAGCTTATTATCGCTGACGAGCCGACAGGTAATATCGACCCTGAGCTTTCATACGAAATCGTCGAGCTTCTGAAAGGTATTAACGATTGCGGTACAACTATTCTTATGGTAACGCATGAGCATGACCTTGTTCGTCATTTCGGTGGTCGTATTATTAATATCACAAGCGGAGAAATTGTTTTTGACGAAGTGATAGGAGGCGTAAATGAAGCTTAGCGGTGTTAAGTATCTTGCCGACCAGGGTATCGAGAATATCTGGAAAAATAAAATGATGGCATTTGCTACATTCTGTGTTCTTCTTATATCCTTGATGCTTGTCGGTGCTTCGGTACTTTTTTATGTAAATATAGATTCAATTATAGGCGGAATAAGCGATAAAAATGAAATAGCTGTTTTCGTCAATGAAAATACATCAGATGAAAGAATTGCTGCTATTAAGCAGGAAATTTCAGATATAAAAGGGGTTTCTTCCGTTACCTTTGATTCAAAGGAAGTTGCTTTTCAGCGTATGATGGAATCAATGCCTGATTATCAGAAGATTTTTGAGTCGCTCGGTGAGGATAATCCTCTTCCGGACGGATTCAGAGTAAAGGTAAATGACATTGAAAAAGCTGTTGAAATATCATCACAAATCAGACTTATGCCTGATATATATTATGTAGGTGTATCACAGGAATTTGTAAGTATATTAAAGGAATTAAGACATATTGTAACCTTGATTGCAATTGTTATTATCGTAGTTCTTACATCAGTTTCAATGATTATGATTTCAAATACTACAAAGGCAAGTATATTCTCAAGACGTGAAGAAATTCAGATTATGAAGTATGTAGGTGCTACTAATGCGTTTATCCGTACACCATTCTTTGTAGAGGGTATGGTTACAGGATTTTTGTCAGGAACAGGCGCATTTTTGATTACATGGCTTACCTACGATTCACTTTATGGTATTCTTACTGAAAAAGTAGGGGTTATGAATGTTATCGGTCTTGGTAATATTCTTCCTTTTGAAACAATAAGACTTTATGTTTTAGGTGCATATCTCTTGACAGGTGCATTTGTTGGGGCATTGGGAAGTGTGCTGTTTACAAGAAAGCACATCAACGTGTAAAAATGATTGCTCATTGAAAGGAGTAAAGTTTAAAATGAAAAAGTTATTGAAGTTTAAAAGGTTATATACTTTTATTATTTGCTCTGTATTAATTACAGGAGCAATGTCTGCATCATTAAAATATTACGAAAATCCTCAGATAGAAGCAAAAACTATAGCTGAGCTTCAGGAACAGAAAAAAGAAAATCAGAAGAATATTGATAATCTTCAGAAAGAACTCCAGGCACTTGAAGCTGATAAGGCAGAAAATCAGGAATATCAGAAAACTCTTCAGAATCAGATTGACCTTATGGAGGAAAATCTTCGTATAACTGAGGAAGAATTGACAAGAGTAAATAATGAAATTACAATTGCGGTTGATAATATTAATAAGCTTAACGATGATATTGCTGTACAGGAAAAGAACGTTGCCGATAATACAGAAATCTTTAAGCAAAGACTTAAAGCTATGTATATCACAGGAAATGACAGCCTTGCTACTGCTGTATTAGGTTCAACTGATTTCTATGATATGATTTCACGAGTTGAAATGGTAAGTAAAATTGCCGAGCATGACAGCGACCTCATTGAAGGACTCAAGAATGATATTCAGCTTCTTGAAACATCTAAATCAGCTTTGGAAACAGAAAAGCTCACTCTTGAAATGAAAAAGCAGGAGCAGGAAATTAAAAAGGCTGAATTCAATGAAAATCTGATACAATATAACGAATCAATGAAAAAATCAGAGGAAGAGATTAAACGTATTGAATATGAGGAATCTCTTACCGAACAGCAGATTGCAGAGCATAAAGCACAGAAAGAACAGGCTGATGCTGAAATTAAGGCAATTTTTAAACGTGAAGAGGAAAGAATTGCTGCTGAAAAGAAGAGAAAAGAAGAAGAAGCTAAAAAACAACAGCAGCTGCAGCAACAACAGCAGAATTCATCATCAAATGTTCAGACAACTGCTCCTTCAGGCTCATCTGTAACTCCGTCATACTCAGTAAGCGGCTTCTCATGGCCTGTACCGGGACATTACTATATATCAAGCGGTTATGGCTGGAGATGGGGCACGCTCCATGCAGGTATTGACATTGCAGGCGGCGGAATTCAGGGTGCTTCAGCTTGTGCTTCAAAAAGCGGTACTGTAATCGGTGTTTCAAGTTCATGTACACATAATTACAGAAAAGGCGGCAAATGCTGTGGAAACGGTTACGGAAATTATGTACTCGTTTCACATCCTGACGGTACTTCAACAATGTATGCGCATTTGCAGTCTGTTTATGTTTCAGTCGGCGATAGCGTTTCAGGCGGACAGGCACTTGGTGCTGTAGGCTGTACAGGTTTTTCAACAGGCTTCCATCTTCATTATGAAATAAGAGTTAACGGAAAAACTGTTGACCCACAGCAGTATCTATAATTAATACATAATGCGGTTGCTGAATTTATCGCTCGGTAACCGCATTGTTAATGAATTATGAGTAGGGATAACAATATTCTGTAATAAAAGAAAGTGATCTACAATGAATAAAAAGATAACTCTTGGACTTGCAATAAGTCTTATTGCAATTGCATCAGCGGTTACATTTATACTCACTTCATTTTTTTCGCTCCAGAGCTTTAATGAAAAGCTTGTTGATTTTAATGAAAAATCCGCTAAATACGAAAAGCTTGATTCGCTTGATAAATTGGTAAGAGATGAATATTTCGGTGAAATTGAAGAGGAAAATCTCAGCAGTGGTATTTTAAAAGGCTATATGAACGGTATAGGAGATAAATATTCGAGATATCTTACACCTGATGAATACCAGGATATGCTGACAGAGGATAACGGAAAGCTTGTAGGACTTGGAATAACAGTTACGGTTGATGAAAGCGGATATATATTGATAAAAGAAATTCTCGATAACTCACCACTTGAAAATTCGGATATTAAGGTCGGGGATATAATTGTTGCTGTTGAGGATATGGATATCCTTGAAAAAGGATACGAAGAAGCTGTAAAGGCCATGAAGGGCAATGAAGGTACTGAAGTTAAGATAACTGTAAGACGTGACGGTATAGACCGTGAATATGTATTTGAAAGAACTGCAATAGAAATTGAAACCGTAACAGGAAAAATGCTTGATAATTATATTGGATATATCAAAATAAGCGGATTTAAGAAAAATACGTCAGAGCAGTTTATAAAAGAGCTTGAAACACTTACTTCAAACGGTGCAAAAGGATTTATATTTGACCTTAGAGATAATGTCGGTGGACTTGTTACGGCACTTGAAAAATGTGTAGACCCACTATTACCCGAAGGTGTAATAGCGAATGCGGTTTATAAGGATAACCATGAGGAAACATTGGTTTATTCAGATGAATCAGAGCTTAATCTGCCTATGGTAGTAATCGTGAACGGAAATACTGCAAGTGCGGCAGAGCTTTTTGCGGCTTCATTGAAGGATTTCGGAAAAGCAAAGCTTGTTGGTGAACAGACATTCGGAAAGGGCGTTATGCAGGCAACTTATAAGCTTGAGGACGGAAGTGCTGCTATTATAACAATTGCAGAATATAAAACAGCTTTATCAGAATGTTATAATGAAATAGGTGTTACACCTGATTATATTGTTCCGTCATCAGCTGAAAGTACGACTGATTTACAGCTTGCAAAGGCAATTGAGGTTATAAACGAATAATCTTGATTAAGAGTTGTAATAAATCGGATATCGACTATTTTATTCGATTTGAATTGCCTTGCATATATGCAAATCGGAGATTTACTTCCTGCAAAATGATAAAAATGGAAATCGTATATTGACAACAGGCGTTAAATATACTATAATAAAATGTAATGTTGATAATTAATGTG
>SVNL01000047.1 GCA_015066925.1 Ruminococcus sp. | reverse complement strand
GAATTTACGCTTATAACCTCCATGGAATTAATAGTGTAATTAGTTTCTGTTTTGCGTAGCTTGAATTTAACTATTTTAGCGTAAACTTTTGAGTATTTTGTTGTGTTTGACATCCACGAAGGAGTTTCTTGAATATATTTGACTTCAACAGTATGAATATCTCCGTTTTTGGAAATAGCGGAAATATCAGGCTTATATGAGAACATTACAGGATTAACGGGAATGTTATACGACTTTGAATCGGCATTGTAATAGAATTTTACATCACCCGAACCGACAGTATGGTGTTCAATTGATGGCAAATTTGTACCGAAAAGTTCAGTTGCATATTTTTCTATATCGACAGCAGGAACGCTGACCATATCAAGAGTGTGTTCATATTTTTCGATATCTCCTGACATAATAAATGCCCATGTTGAAGCGGTTATAATTTGGTCTGAGGAAAGCTCTGACGGAGAATTAAAAGCTTCAATATCCATTATTACAGCAGGGTAAATAGTATTGATATACTCGCTTTTTTTATCTTCACCCGAAGTAAATCTACGAGCGAATTTAATTCCCTCACCGACAGAGAAGGTAAATCCTACAATTGCAAAAACAAACAGCAGAATTCCTACGAAAGAATAGAAATGCTTTTTGAATTTGCTTTTACCTGAAACTGAAACATCAATATCATCATAATCAGAGTCTGATTTTTTTGCATCGGATATTTCTTCAGGATTTTCATTAAGAACGTTTTCGAGAAAAGCAATAACCGGATTTTTGGCTTTTGGCGGTTCAACGTTGATATTGATTTCATCAGCCTTTTCTTCAGTTGCTTCGCTATCGTTATTTTCCGGCTCTTCGGACTGATCTGTATCACTAACAGAAATATCTGTTTTTTCTTCGGCAGTATCATCATAGGCAACAGCTTCATTGCTTGTTTCGGTATATGTATTTTCGCTGTCATCATATTCCTGATTGCTAACGGAATCGGTTATACCATTATCTTTTCCGAGAACAGCGTCAATAAGCTCATTTGTCGGGAGTGAATCAAGCTCTTCGTATGTGTATTCGAGAGGAGCGTCTTCGCTATTGATATTATCGTTTACAGAATTATCTGATTCAGCTTCTTCCGAAACATTGTCTTCAGCAATTGTAATTTCAGCTTCATTTTCAGATGCTTCTTCTTCGTTAATATCGTCATTATGATTTTTATTCTTATTGATAGCAGATTTGAATTTCGAGAATAATCCGAATTTTTGCGCATTCTTTTTAGGTGGAAATTCCTCTTCGATTTCTGAGCTGTTGAAAACATTATTGCTTTCAGAACTTTCTTGAGCAAATGCTTTTGGGATATTATTGCTTTCATTTGCATTATATGTTTCTGAAGCAGTATCGTCTTTATTAGGCTCATCCATCTTAGGTTCTTCATTGACGATAATACTTTCTTCAATTACTGTTTCGTTCAAGCCGAGTGATTCCTTGCGGAGAGCTTCGTAGTCAGGTAAATCGTGATTTATTACAATTTTTTTAGATTTTTTCTTTTTAAGCTGTGGCAGAGGTGCTGTTTCACTCTCATCAGCAATTTCAGGCTGTATTATTGGTTGAATATTTTCATCGGGAATCTCGTTTTGAGTATTATTTAAAACAACCTTTTCTTCAATAACCGTTGTTACAGGTGGAGATATTTCAACTGTAGCTTCCTTTGAGGTATCAGCAGGAATATCTGTATTTAGGGTGCTTTTTGTATCAGCAGCTTCGTTTTTGTTAACAAAATCCGAGCTTTTGTCTGTGTGCGTTTCGGGAGTATATTTTTTCTGAGGTTTATCAGGTAAAGGTGAAATTTCTTTTATAACAGGATTTGAAACAGTTGTCGTTGCAGCATTATTTTCCTCAGGAACAGTATGCTTCTGAGGTTTATTATTTGTTGGTACGACAGGCTTTTTCATAGTTCCTGTATTCAGAATATTAAGAAGCTCGCTGGGGATATTTGCAGTTGATGTGGTTTTTTTCTTTGGTTCAGGTTCTTTTTTGGGAGCCGGTTTAGAAGCTGAAAGAACATTTATAAGGTCATCAACCGACATTTTATCAGTAGGGAGTGTCTTATTTATTTTTGGTTCAGAATTTGAATCAGGTTTATGGCTTGCAACGGATTTGGAATTATTCTGAAGTGAAGCCAGCATTTCATTTAATTCATCTTTTATATCCATTATTTCCTCCGTTAAAAATATAGTATGACATTTGCGGAGTATACTTATCTTATCTGACCGTCACCGTTAATGAGATACTTAATTGTAGTAAGCTCGGTAAGTCCCATAGGACCTCTTGCATGGAGCTTCTGGGTTGAAATACCGATTTCAGCTCCAAGACCGAATTCACCGCCGTCGGTAAAGCGAGTTGATGCATTTACATAAACAGCAGCGGCATCAATTTCACGCTGGAATTTTTTTGAGCTTTCAAGAGATTTTGTAACAATACATTCTGAATGGTGTGTACTGTATTTTCTGATATGAGCAATAGCCTCGTCGATTGAATTGACAACCTTTACAGAAATCTTATAGTCAAGGAATTCCCTTGCATATTCTTCTTCGCTTGCTGTAAGAACATTTTCGCCGAGGATATTTTTTGTAATTTCGCAGCCATAGATTTCAACGTTATGAGCTTTAAAACGTTCTGCAATCATAGGCAGGAATTTATCGGCACAATCTTTGTGTACGATAAGACTTTCAACAGCGTTGCATACTGACGGACGCTGAGTTTTTCCGTTATTTACAATATTTACTGCCATTTCAAGGTCGGCGGAAGAATCGACATAAACATGACAATTTCCGACGCCTGTTTCAATTACAGGAACAGTAGCGTTCTGGACTACAGCGTTTATAAGTCCTGCACCGCCTCGTGGAATGAGTACGTCGAGATATCCGTTAAGCTTCATCATTTCGACTGAAGTTTCTCTTGAGGTATCTTCTACGAGCTGAATGATATCTTCAGGGAAGCCTGCGTTTTTAACAGCCTCTCTCATAATTGAGCAAAGGCACTTATTTGAGTTGATAGCTTCCTTTCCGCCACGAAGAATAACAGCGTTTCCTGATTTAAGACAAAGTGAAGCGGCATCAACCGTAACATTTGGTCTTGACTCAAAGATAATACCGATAACACCCATAGGTACTCTTGTCTTGATAATCTGAAGTCCGTTTGGACGAGTAAATCCTTCGGTTATCTGACCAACAGGGTCAGTAAGCTTTATAAGTTGTTCAACAGCAGAGGCGATATCTTCAATGCGTGAAGCGTTGAGGCGGAGTCTGTCCTGCATAGAATCAGACATACCGTTTTCTTTGGCATTTATGATATCAAGCTCATTTTTTTCAATAATAAGGCTTATATTATTTCTTAAAGCTGCTGCTATTTCGGCAAGTGCCTTGTTTTTAGCAGAGGTTGAAGCTGAATTGATAAATGGTTCAGCGATTTTTGCATTTTTACCGAGTGTTTCCATATAGCTCATAATAAAACTCCTTTACTTTGCTTTGAATATAGTACCGATTGTTTTATTTTCAAATAAATCATACAGAAGCTCAGGATTTCTTCCGTTCATAATAACCATATCAATACCTGCTTCTGTTGCAATTTTAGCTGCATTAATTTTTGTAGCCATACCGCCTGTGCCAAGCTTAGAGCCTGCACCACCGGCGATTTGTTCGATATACTCTGTAATTTCCTCAACAACAGGTATAGGTTCTGCATTTGGGTTTGAATGAGGGTCTTCGGAAAAAAGACTGTCAATATCTGAAAGTATTACAAGTAAATCCGCATTGGAAATATTTGCAACGATAGCAGCGAGAGAATCATTTTCACCGATTTCAAGTTCAAGCTCATCAATAGCAACCGTATCGTTCTCGTTGACAATAGGTATACAGCCCAACGAGATAAGACGTTCTATAGTATTTTCGACATTTTTTCTGCGTTCATTTTCGATAATAGTTTTTGTAAGAAGAATCTGTGCAACAGTAACGCTGTATTTTTCAAACATATCATCGTATATATGCATAAGCTCACATTGACCTATAGCAGCAATAGCCTGTTTGGTAGGGGTATCCTTCGGCTTTTCTTTCATACCGAGTTTTCCTGCACCAAGACCTACAGCACCCGATGAAACGAGAATTATTTCACGTCCTGAATTATGAAGGTCGGCAATAACCCTTACGAGGTTAGTCATTCTTCTTATATTAAGTTTACCTGTTTTATGAGCAAGGGTAGAAGTACCAAGCTTTATGACAATTCTTTTTTTATCTGATATATTACGCATTATGGCTCCTTTTAAATTAATTGACTTTATTTATGGTATTACCGTTTATAAAGCTGTTTAGATTATTATAAACGATATCAAGCAGACGTTTTCTTGTTTCAGATGCCGCCCACGCTATATGCGGAGTTATTACACAGTTTTTAGCATATCTTAACGGTGTATCCTCTTTCATAGGTTCACATTCAAGAACATCGAGATATGCAGCTGAAATAATATTATTGTTTAAAGCTTCGGCAAGGTCAGCTTCGTTTACAACGGGACCGCGAGATGTATTTATCAGTACGGCGGACTGCTTCATTTTAGAAAGCAGATTTTTATTAATCATTTTATTTGTATTTTCTGTAAGAGGGCAGTGAAGTGTAAGGAAATCGGCATTTTTCACTGCTGTTTCGATATCGGTAACTGTATAAGGGCAATCAACAGGTGTTGTGCGTGTTGAAATCAATACGTTCATACCGAAAGCGTCAGCGATTTTAGCAACAGCTTTTCCGATGCTTCCGTAACCGATAACAGAGAGGGTTTTGCCTGCAAGCTCCTGTGTAACAAACGGGAAATATGAAAATGATGCAGAATTAATCCAATCGTTATTTTTTACGGAATTATCATATACAGAAATTTTATTGCAATAATGTGTAAGATACGCAAAAACCTGTTGAGCAACAGCCATAGTTGAATATTCACCTGCGTTGCAAACGGTTATATTTTTTTGTGCGGCATAGGAAATATCGACATTGTTGAAGCCTGTTGCGAACAATCCGATATATTTAAGCTCAGGACAGCTGTCAATGACATCTTTTGTTATCATTACTTTGTTGCAAAGCACAGCCTGAGCGTCGCCTATACGTTCAGCGGCAAGATTGTTTGGAGTAAAATCATAGCAGTCTACACTTCCAAGGTTATTAAAACATTCATAAGAGATATCGGAATTCTCTGTCATAGTTTTCCAGTCAAGAATTACAATTTTCATAAATCAAAACCTGCCTTATATAAAACATAAAAGCCTGTCGTCATAAGACGATATGTCAGCTTATGAGGACAGGCGGTATTGCAATTATTCTTCCGTTTTTGGATTGTTTTCATCAGTAGTTATTGAATTATCCTCAGTATCTGAGATGGAAATTTCTGAATTATCGTTATCGTTTAAGGATTCGGCTTGAACATTTTCATTTTGAGAATTTTTACTTTTTACTTTTTGCATAATATTTGAAACGAGTGCGATAATGATTAAAACGAGTTCGATTAAGCCGACAAAATAGAAAAAAGTACGATTATTTGTAATCCAGATAACGAGTGAAAGCGGCATAGCGAACGCAAAAATCAGCTGATAAGTTTTTCTGTCTCTCAAATAAAGAATAATGAAGAAAAATAAAGCAAGACAAGAGAAAATCAAGTGGACGGGAAACGGAAATGGAAACAAATTAGGCTGAACGATTTCATTTGTATTCATAAAAATACTCCTTATAATATATAATCAAAACAAAACAATTGCCTTAAAAGACTAATTTATATTATACCACATAACCGAATCTTTTGCAATACAATTTTCTTATTTTTAACATTTAATGCAAGTAGAAAGGCATTGTTCATCAAATTTATATGAAATTAGTTAAAAACACAAAAAAGCAAAATAAACAGTACCACTTATGTGATACTGTTTATTTTGCTTGAATCAGCCGCTATATTATTTATATGTGTCACTAAATATCAACAGCGTCTTTCATCATAAAATAAAGAGGTAAGATGAGGTAAAAAAATGAATTTTATATCAGAATAAATTTTAGGCGATATTTTATTCTACATAAAGTATATCATATATTACAAACATTGTCAATGTTTTATTGTAAAATCGGCGACTATAACATCCGTTTGACACTTTTTTGTAGCGTGTTGTACAAATTTTGCGATACAAATAGTATAATACGCTGATAATATTTTGCACTGTATTACTTGTTTTCTAAAGATAGTGTAGCAATTGCGTTAAGACTTTCATCAGCGGTAATATTATTTATGTAGTTATAATATCCCTGACAGCCAATCATAGCTCCGTTATCACCGCAAAGAGAGAGATTTGGCAGGAATAACTTGAAATTATTTTCGGTGCAAGCTTTTTCCATTGCGGCTCTTACTCCGGAATTAGCAGATACGCCGCCTGCTACTGCAATTGTACTGTATCCCAGTGATTTTGCGGCATTAATTGTTTTTTCGGTTAAAATATCGGAAATAGTATTTTGAATACTTGCTGAAAGATTGTTGAAATTAAGCTGAATATTTTTTTGCTGTGCATTATGAATCATATTGATAACATTTGTTTTGAGCCCTGAAAAGCTGAAATCAAATTCGTTACCTGCAACCTTAGGGTGAGGAAGTTTGAATTCAGAAGCGTCACCAAGCTTTGAAGCTTTGTCAATGTGAACGCCTCCGGGATACGGAAATCCCATTGCTCTTGCACATTTATCAAAACATTCGCCTGCAGCATCATCTCTGGTTCTTCCGATAATTCTGAAATCGGTGTAGGAAAGAACCTCAACAATATGACTGTGTCCGCCACTTGCAACAAGACACAGGTATGGTGGCTGAAGCTCACTGTGAGAAAGATAGTTTGAAGCAATATGTCCTGCAATATGATGAACGGGAACAAGTGGTTTATTTGCGGACATGGCAAGTCCCTTTGCAAAGCTTACTCCAACAAGCAGAGCTCCAATAAGACCGGGAGCGTATGTTACTGCTATTGCATCAATATCGGATAATTTTTTTTCACAGTCGGAAAGAGCCTTTTCAACAACGCCGAGAATATTCTCACAATGACGTCGTGAAGCGATTTCAGGAACGACACCGCCGTATTTTCTGTGTTCTTCAATCTGAGTTGAAACAACGTTTGAAAGTATTTCACGCCCGTCCTTTACAACGCTTGCAGCTGTTTCATCACATGAGCTTTCTATACCAAGTATAAGCATTAATTTTCTCCAACTTTCTTTTTCATAATAATTGCATCTTCGACAGGATTTGAATAGAAGCGTTTTCTGACGGAAATACGCTCAAATCCATTGGAAGTATAAAGGTTTATCGCAGGTTCGTTTGAGCTTCTTACTTCAAGAAAAATTTCTTTAATTTCAGGTGGAAGAATTTTTTCAAATTCTTGCAAAATGGTTCGTGCAAGACCGTTTCTTCTCATAGATACATCAACGGCAACATTGGTGATGTCAGCTTCATCAGCGGCGGTATATGCAGTAAGAAGTGAAACTATTTTATTATTGTATTCGATGTAAAGAACGTATCCGTTTTCTTTCAATGCTTCGGATTGAAAGCTGTTTGCAGACCATCCGTCAGTGATGGTCTGTGCTTCAAGCTCGGACAGCTTATGGAATATATCAGCATTTGTATCTGAATCAGCACGCAATACAGTGAAATCAGTTTTTTGCATCATACCAGCTTTTCCCTTCGTTTACATCTGTTGCAAGAGGAACACGCATCTTATATACATTCTGCATTTCTTCCTGTAGGATTTTTTTAGCTTTTGAGCTGTCGGCAGTTGAAGCTTCAACGATAAGCTCGTCGTGTACCTGTAAAATGAGCTTTGCATCAAGATTTTCTGATTTAAGACGATTATATACGTTTATCATAGCGATTTTTATTAAATCAGCAGCTGTTCCTTGAACAGGAGTATTCATAGCAATTCTTTTTCCGGCTGCCTGGAGAATTTTATTTGAAGATGAAAGTTCGGGAATACGTCTTTTTCTTCCAAACATAGTAGTAACAGAGCCTGTTTCAAGAGCGTTTTTGTAAGTAGCTTCCATAAATTCTTTAACCTTAGGGAAGTTATTCATATAGTCCTCGATATATTTTTTTGCTTTATATATCGGAACATTTATATCCTTAGAAAGTGAAAATGCACCAATACCGTAAATAATTCCGAAGTTTACTGCTTTAGCGGCACTTCTCATTTCAGAAGTAACCATTTCTATAGGCATATCGAATACCTGAGAAGCGGTTGAGGCGTGTATATCAAGGTCATTATTAAATGCGGAAATCATATTTTCATCACCGCAAAGATGAGCCATTACACGAAGCTCAATCTGACTGTAATCGGCGTCAAGAAGTACATTTCCCTCATCAGCAACAAAGAATTTACGCATTTCTCTTCCAAGCTCTGTGCGAACAGGAATATTCTGCATATTAGGTTCAGTAGATGATATTCTGCCTGTTCTTGTTTCCGTCTGTTTGAAACAGGTATGAATACGTCCGTCGTCAGCAACAGTTTTAAGGAGTCCGTCAACATAGGTTGAATTGAGTTTTGTGTATTGTCTGTATTTCAGAACATTATCAACGATAGGATGTTCATTTCTAAGTTCTTCAAGAACTTCTGCATTTGTAGAATAGCCGCTTTTTGTCTTTTTTTTCGCAGGCAGGTTAAGCTCTTCAAACAAAACAACGCCAAGCTGTTTCGGAGATGAAATATTGAATGTATGTCCTGCGTCGTCATATACAGCCTGACTTGTTTCTTCTATCATTTCAGATAAAGAAGTACCGAATTCTCTTACTCCGTTTACATCAGTTTTAATGCCATAGTGCTCCATAGAAGCCAGAACTTCAGTAAGCGGCATTTCTATTTCTCTGAGAAGAGGCATAAGTCCTTCGCTTTCAAGCTGAGGAATAAGAGCGTCGCTTAGTAGCTGTTTGAGTGAAAGCAGGTCCTTGAAATTTTCGTGTTCAGAGTAATAATGAACCTGATATTCACTGCACATTTTGTCAATAGAATAATCGCTTGACGAAGCATTTAAAAGGTATCCGCAGATTTCAGCGTCATATTCAACGTTTTTAAGCTCGCGTTTATGGCTGAATGCAAAATGATAGTGAAGCTTTGCGGCGTTAGTTGATTTTTTACAATCTGATTCAAAGAATTTAAGGATATAATCTGCATTTTGCGTAGTGTAAATATTGTTTCCGTCACGAATTTGAAGCTTATTATCATCAAACAAGTAATAACAGCTTTTTAAACTGCATATAAGATTGATGTTTTCATCATCAATCGGGATTTCCACAGGATTAATCTCTTCTGAATTTATTGTCGTAGCAGGGGAAGCGGCTGTTGTTGCGGAAACACCAAGCTTATCCATAAGCTTGAACATTTCAAGTTCAGAAAGGAATATACTGAGTTCATTATTATCCTGCTGATTAATTTTATAAATATTTATATCCGTATCAATAGGGACATCACGTTTTATTGTAGCAAGCCATTTGCTTTCATTTGCTGAATCTGCACCTGCTGTAAGCTTTGTACGCACACTGTTTGTAATATCGGCTGTTTCTATGTTTTCATAGAGATTTTCAATAGTGGTGTATTTGGTTATCAGTGTTTTTGCAGTTTTTTCGCCGACTCCTGCTACGCCCTTGATGTTATCGGAGGAATCACCCATAAGTGCTTTAAGGTCGATGAGATTTATAGGTTTAAAGCCGTAATCCTCAATAAATTTATCGGGAGTATAGATAATTGTATCTTTATTTGTAGCAAGTCGAACAGTAACGTTATCATCAATAAGCTGTAAGCTATCTCTGTCGCCTGTAAGAATACTGCACGAAATATTTTGCTCGGAACAGATTTTTGAAAGAGTTCCGAGAATATCATCTGCTTCGTATCCTTCTTTTTCGAGAACAGTAATTCCCATAAGAGTAAGAAGCTGTTTTACAAGTGGAAGCTGTTGTGCAAGCTCGGGAGGCATTCCCTTTCTGTTTGCCTTATAGCTTGCTACGGCTTTATGTCTGAATGTAGGTGAACGCAAATCAAAAGCGACTGCGACGTAATCAGGCTTAACAACTTCGAAATGTTTAAAATAAATATTCATAAAACCGAAAACAGCATTTGTAAATACTCCCTTTTTGTTTGAAAGAGGTCTGATGCCGTAAAAAGCACGGTTAAGTATACTGTTTCCGTCAATAATAAGCATATTCATAATAATTGCTCCTTTTAATAATTCGCATATCCATTTTATTATATCACATTTAATGTTAATTAGCAACTTTAAGTTATTTTAACGGAAACAAAAATGACTCAGTTATTCTATTATTTTCGTTGCAATAAGTGTGTAGCGATAAAGCATTATAAGTGCTGAGCTTATAAGAATGCCTCCAATAATATCTGTAAACCAGTGAACACCTGAAATAAGACGTCCGACAATTATTATTGCGATTATAATATAGGAAATAATTCTTATTATTCTGTTGATTTTTTGGCTCTTTATCAGTATTTTGCACTCTGTAATTGCCGCATACATAAGACATATTGACATAAGTGTATGTGATGACGGGTAAGAGGGTTCAAGAATACCATTCATAAGTATTGGGCGATAATTGATTACAAAGCTTTCAAAAAAGATATATACTGCAATTACAATAATGTAAAAACAGCCGAGAACTATAATGCTTTTATCAATCTTGAAAATATTTTTATGTTTAATAAGCTGAACAGCTCCAACTATAGCAAAAATCAATGCCGTAAGGACGGGAATGATTCCAAGCAGGTCCGTAATGTGATACCAGATCATATTTACACCGAAAAAATTGTGAACAGAATTGTTCAGCTCTGCAAATCCTATTTCTGATTTGTTAGGATTGATTTGTTCTACATCTACTTGCTTGACCAGAACTGTATACAATACAGATAAAGTAGCAAGCAGAACTGTTAACAGTAATGAGTGTGTTTTCTTTTTTTGCATAATTATTTCTCCATTCGTTATAAGATAAGGTTTTAACCTGTTCTTATCATAGAACGGGAGTAATAAATATACAAGAAACGCTCTGTAACAGTGCGATACAGCTCGTAACATCGGAAATTTTTCAGCTGATACGCTTCGTATCAGATTTTATTTATCAGCAAAAATCCCTTAAAAATCATAATAAACATTACGTACACAACAGCATATGGTGCCTGACCTGAAAATAGCAATATAAGAATTATTGTAAGGGAAATTGAAATGACTTTTAGTAATTTCAGGTGCTTTTCGCCGTTCAATATGGTATACAACAAGTGTAAAATACCATATACTCCGCATAAGCAAATGAGAATGATATATATGATTTTCATGTATTCGGATATACCGGTTACAGAAAAAATAGTTACGGATAAAAATTCTTTATCGGATTTTTCTTTGAAAACCGGGAGAAATAAGAGCAGAAAAATCATAATATCGAGAATTGCAAACACATGCGATTTAATATGTGCTATCTTTGAGCTGTTTTCATGTTCGCATACTTCTATTAATTCGTCACTTGATAAAAGGTCGTCGATTGAAACGGAAAAGAATTCAGATATAGCTTTTAATGAGTCGATATTAGGATAGCCTCTGTCTGATTCCCATTTTGATATTGCTGTTCGTGAAACAAAAAGCTGTTTTGCTAACTGTTCTTGTGTCAGATTTCTGCTTTTTCTTAGTTTTTGTAGTTTTTCGGAAAATTCCATAAGTTATTCCTCCGATATAATTATCTGAAAAAATGCAAAGACACTTCTGATAGTTACATCAAAAGTGTCTTTATTATATTACCTTAATACTGCTCTACAAGATAAATTCATTAAAGAAACAGCTTGCTGAAGCTTTCGCTTAATTCTGCTTCAAGTGCAATACATTCTTCATTTGTAGGAGCCTTGGTTGTATAATATGTCTTGATTTTAGGTTCTGTTCCTGATGGACGAACGATAGCTTTATTACCGCCTTCAAGCTGGAAAACAAGTACATTTGATTTTGGAAGTGTGAGCTGAGTTTCTGAGTTATTAGTTAAATCCTTAGAAATACCTGTTTTATAGTCTTCAAACTTTACAACCTTCATACCGTTTATCTGAGCAGGAGGATTGTTTCTGAGATTTGTCATAATATCGTTCATTTTAATCATACCGCTTTCGCCCTCAAATGTAAAGCAACGGAGAGTATGATAATAAACGCCGTATTTTTTATAGAGATTTTCTCTTGCCTGTAAAAGAGATATACCCTGAGTTCTGTAATAAGCTGCCATTTCGCAAATAAGCATAGAAGCATTTACAGCATCCTTATCTCTTACATAGCCGCCTGAAAGGTAGCCATAGCTTTCTTCAAAGCCGAAGATGTATCTGTTTTCCTCACCTTTATCTTCGAGGAAGCCGATTTGCTCACCAATAAATTTAAAGCCTGTAAGAACGTCTATAATCTCTACGTTGTAAGCTTTACCGATTTCGTTGATGATATCGGTTGTTACAATAGTTTTTACAGCAACAGGATTTTCCGGCATAGTACCGTTTTTAATTCTTTGAGTACAAATATATTCAAGAAGAAGAGCGCCTACTTCATTTCCTGAGAAGAGAACAAAGCCGTTATCAGATGGAACAGCGATACCTACACGGTCACAGTCCGGATCAGTTGCAAGGAGAAGGTCAGGTTTAACTTCTTCACATTTTTTAAGTCCAAGTTCAAGGGCTTCTCTGATTTCAGGATTAGGATAAGGACAAGTTGTGAAGTTACCGTCAGGCATTTCCTGTTCTTCAACAACAGTAACATCGTTAATTCCGATTTTTGAGAGAATTGTACGAACCGGCTTATTGCCAGCACCGTTAAGAGGTGTATAAACAACCTTTAAGCCGCTTGAAGCACACAAATCTGTATTAATTCCCTGAGCAATAACGCTTTCAAAGTATTTATCAATAACATTCTGACTGATATACTCGATTGTTCCGTCAGAAAGCTTTTCATCAAAAGAAGCGATTTTATAATCATTGAACATGTCAAGCTCATTGATTTTTTCGAGTACGATTTCAGCGCCCTTTAAGGTAATCTGACAACCGTCATCGCCGTAAACCTTGTAACCGTTATATTTAGCAGGGTTATGACTTGCAGTAACAACGATACCTGCCTGACATTTAAGCTCTCTTACAGCAAAAGAAAGCATTGGAGTAGGCATAAGCTCGTTGTAAATATATACCTTTATACCGTTAGCGGCAAGAACAGCGGCAGCATTTTTAGCAAAGACGTCAGACTTGATTCTGCTGTCATAAGCAATTGCGACACTTGGATTAGTATATTCCTGATTAACATAGTTTGCAAGACCTTGAGTTGCGCGACGGATAGTATAGATGTTCATTCGGTTTGTACCTGCACCGATTACTCCTCTCAAGCCACCTGTGCCAAATTCAAGATCACGGTAAAATCTATCATTTATAGCCGCGTTATCGCCTGATATACTCTTGAGCTCAGACTGAAGATCCGGATCTTCGTCAGCGTTTTTACACCAAAGTTCGTATAATTCAATTTCTGACATAAGAAAGCCTCCTAGAAAAATATAGATTCATTATAACATATATTTTCCGTTTTGAAAAGGGGGTAAAACAATTTTTTTTATTTTTCTTTAATAATCCTTAAAAAATATATGAAGAAATGTAATTTGAATATTTTGAACGGAAGTTGAAGTATAAATCCGTTGCGATATTTTTTGTGTTATTATAATGTATATTTATAATTAATTTAATGCATATAAGAACAGTAATGACAAAAATTAACAAAAAAATCGT
>SVNL01000003.1:60685-70779 GCA_015066925.1 Ruminococcus sp. | reverse complement strand
CAACGCTACAACAGTTGTTTCAGTTGACGGTTGGGTAACATATGATGATTATTATTTCGGCGGTCTTGAGCTTAACAGCACAAAGATTACTGTTGAAGGTGATGTTACACCTGGTACAACAGCTCCTATTGCAACAACAACACCGGCACCTGTAACAACACAGGCTCCTACAACAACAAAACCTGTTGATCCACCATCAACAGACAAGCTCCAGTGGTCACTTGCTACTGTAAATGCTGATGATGCAGAAGACGGCGTTATCTATGTAGACGCAACAGTATCAAATGCTTGGGGTTCAGATCCTGATACAGAAGGTGTTCGTGGACTTTCAGCTGGTGTCACATATGATAAGAGCGCATTCGAGCTTGTTGAAATCGGTGAATCAGCATACGGTTCAACAACAGTAAACATTGCAGAGGGACTTCTCTCAGCAACACTTTCATCAAACACAGATGACTCAGGTATCATCCTTGAAGAAGGCAAGTTAGTAACATACTTCGGCTTCAAGATGAAGTCAGGCGTAGCTGACGGTACATACCCAGTTAAGTGGAACAGAGATGAAACAAAGGCTATCCTCGATCCAGGTAGCTTCGGTACAGAAAATCCAAGACCACTCAAGTATGCAGATCTCGACCTCGTAGATGGTGCTATCGTTGTTGGTAACGGTACTGTTCAGCCAGGAACAACAGCTGCTCCGGCTACAACTCCAGCTCTTACAACAACAAAACCTGTTGATCCACCATCAACAGATAAGCTCCAGTGGTCACTTGCTACTGTAGATGCTGCTGATGCAGAAGACGGCGTTATCTATGTAGACGCAACAGTATCAAATGCTTGGGGTTCAGATCCTGATACAGAAGGTGTTCGTGGACTTTCAGCTGGTGTCACATATGATAAGAGCGCATTCGAGCTTGTTGAAATCGGTGAATCAGCATACGGTTCAACAACAGTAAACATTGCAGAGGGACTTCTCTCAGCAACACTTTCATCAAACACAGATGACTCAGGTATCATCCTTGAAGAAGGCAAGTTAGTAACATACTTCGGCTTCAAGGCTAAGGGCGATTTAGCTCCTGGTACATACCCAGTTAAGTGGAACAGAGATGAAACAAAGGCTATCCTCGATCCAGGTAGCTTCGGTACAGAAAATCCAAGACCACTCAAGTATGCAGATCTCGACCTCGTAGACGGTGCTATCATTGTTAAGGGCGCTGATACAACAACTCCAGCTCCTATTACAACAACACCGGCACCTATCACAACAACTCCAGCTCCTATTACAACAACTCCAGCACCTATCACAACAACTCCAGCACCTATCACAACAACTCCAGCACCTATCACAACAACAGTTGCTCCAACAACTTCTGGAGAAGGCGATGTTCTTTACGGTGATACAAACTGCGACGGTACAGTTAATATTGCTGACGTTGTAATGCTTAACAAGTACCTCACAAACGCTGAAAAGTATCCAGTAACAGACAACGGTAAGAAGAATGCTGATTGTGATACAAAGGCTGGTCTTACAACTAACGACTCATACTGCATTATCAGAGCAATCGTTAAACTCATTTCACTTCCTTATGCAGACTAATTAATTAGCATATAAATTTAATATTCAAACTAAATAAATGGGCTTAACGTCCAGAAAGGAAATGCACTGATGAAGAAAATATTATCAGCAGCTACTTCAATGGCAATGGGATTATCCGTATTGTCAAGTGCATTTGTCGGTTCATTTAGTACATATGCTGTCAGCGAAGCTTCTAGCTTCGCTGAACAGTCTGTTATAACGGCAAATGAAGCAGTAACTGCAAATAAAAATGCTTCTTCTGATTCATTACAGTGGACACTTTCTACTGTAAACGCTGACGAAGCGGTTGACGGTGTTATCTATGTAGATGCAACCGTGTCAAGAGCTTGGGGTTCAGACCCTGATACAGAAGGTATCCGTGGCATGTCAGCAGGTGTTACTTATGATAAGAGCGCATTTGAGCTTGTTGAAATTGGTGAGTCAGGGTATGGCTCAACAACAGTAAACATTGCACAGGGCCTTCTATCTGCAACACTTTCATCAAACACAGATGATGCTGGTATTATCCTTAACAAGGGTGCTTATGTAACATACTTCGGCTTTAAGCTTAAGTCAGATGTTGCTGACGGTACATATCCTGTTAAATGGGACAAAAATGAAACAAAGGCTATTCTTGATCCGGGCAGCTACGGTGCCGATAATCCAAGACCACTCAAGTATGCAGAGATTGATCTCGTAGATGGTGCTATTGTTGTCGGCGACGGTACAGCACCTGTAGTAACAGCAACTCCATCAACTCCATCAACAGACAAGCTTCAGTGGAAACTTTCTACTGTAAATGCTGCTGATGCAGAAGACGGCGTTATCTATGTAGACGCAACAGTATCAAATGCTTGGGGTTCAGATCCTGATACAGAAGGCATACGTGGTATGTCAGCAGGTATCATTTATGATAAGCTTGCATTCGAGCTTATTGAAATCGGTGAATCAGGATACGGCTCAACAACAGCAAACATTGCAGAGGGACTTCTCTCAGCAACACTTTCATCAAACACAAGTGATGCAGGTATCATTCTTGATAAGGGTGCTTCAGTAACATACTTTGGCTTTAAAATTAAGTCAGGTGTTGCTAACGGTACATATCCTGTTAAATGGGACAAAAATGAAACAAAGGCTATTCTTGATCCAGGCAGCTACGGTGGCGATAATCCAAGACCGCTCAAGTATGCAGACCTCGATCTCGTAGACGGTGCTATTATTGTTGGCGATGCTGAAACAAATAATGGTACATACCCGACTACACCATCAACAGATGCACTTCAGTGGTCACTTGCTACTGTAAATGCTTCTGATGCAGAAGACGGTGTTATCTATGTAGATGCAACAGTATCAAGAGCTTGGGGCGAAGACACTGACACAGAAGGCGTACGTGGTATGTCAGCCGGTGTTATATATGATAAGAGCGCATTTGAGCTCGTAGAAATCGGTGAATCAACATACGGTTCAACAACAGTAAACGTTGCAGAGGGACTTCTCTCAGCAACACTTTCATCAAACACAAGTGATGCAGGTATCATTCTTAATAAGGGTGAATTAGTAACATACTTCGGCTTTAAACTTAAGTCAGGTGTTGCTGACGGTACATATGCTATCAAGTGGAACAGAGATGAAACAAAGGCTATCCTCGATCCAGGTAGCTTCGGTACAGAAAATCCAAGACCACTCAAGTATGCAGACCTCGACCTCGTTGACGGTGCTATCATCGTAGGCGGCGAACCATCAATTGTTGAATGTGACCTTGAATGGACTATTGATACAGTTAAACTTGTCAAAGGCGAGACTGATGAAATCTATGTTGACGTAAAGGTTAGCAAGGCTTGGGGAACAAACCCAGATACAGATGGTATCCGCGGTCTCTCAGCAGCTATTGATTACGATAAGGACGTATTGGAACTCTTCGAAATCGGTGAGTCAGGATACGGTTCAACAACATCAAGCATTGCAAATGCAATTCTTACAGTAACACTCGCTTCAGAAAGCGATGATGCAGGTATTATTCTCCCAGAGGGTGGACTTGTAACATACTTCGGCTTCAAGGTTAAGAAGGCAGTTGCAGGAACATATCCAATCACATGGAAGAAGTCTGAAACAAAGGTTGTACTTGATCCGGGTAGCTTCGGTGATACAAACAACAGACCAATGAAGTATGCAGATGTAAATCTTGTTGACGGTGCTGTTATTATTGAAGATAAGGCAGTCGTAACAACAACTGCTCCTATAACAACACCTAAGCCTGTAGATACAACTACAGTAACAGCTACAACACCGGCACCAACTGTACAGGACGGCTCAATCTCATGGGATATAGCTGAAGTAACAGTTAATGCAGGTGAAACAGCTAAGGTTGATGTAATTGTAAATGGCGATTCAATCGCTGTTGCAGGTTTTGAAGGCGGCGTTTCATTTGAAAATGCAGCTAACAAGATTGCATTCTCAAGTGCAGTAAGCGGTGATGCTTACGGTGCAGATGCAATCGCTAACGGTGCAGATAAGCTTGCTTTTGCTACACCAAGCGGTCTTAATAAGATTGCAGCTGACGGTTCAAAGGTATTCACACTTGAATTCAAGGTTGCAGCAGATTGTGCAGAAGGCACATATGCAGTAAACTGGGCTGATGTATTAATCATTGATGAAGATCAGAACAGTCTTGCAAAGAATATTAAACTTGAAAACGGTTCAATAACAGTTAAGTCAAATCCTTCATCACAGGTAGGCGAAATCGAATGGATTATTCCTGAAGTAGAAGTAGCTCCTGGCGAAACAGCTAAGATGGACGTAATTGTTAAGGGCGACGGTATTTCAGTATCTGGCTTCGAAGGCGGAATCGCTTACAATAACGCTGGAAGCAAGATTGCATACAAGGCACTCACAAGCGGTGACGCATACGGTGCTGAAACAGTTGCAAACGGCATTGATAAGCTTGCATTTGCAACACCAAGCGGACTTAATAAGGCTGCAGCTGACGGTTCAACAATCTTCACACTTGAATTTACAGTAGCAGCTGACTGTGCAGCAGGCACATACCCTGTAGAATGGGCAAACACATCAATTATCGATGAAGATTACGCAAGCCTCTTAGGCAATATCAAGCTTACAGACGGTGCAATCAAGGTAACTGATAAGACAGCTCAGCAGGGCGAAATCGAATGGATTATTCCTGAGGTAGAAGCTGCTCCCGGTGAAAAGGTTACAATGAATGTAATCGTTAAGGGTGATGCTCTTGCAGTATCAGGCTTCGAAGGCGGAATTTCATACGACAATGCAGGAAGCAAGATTGCATACAGCGCACTCACAAGCGGTGACGCATACGGTGCAGAAACTGTAGTAAATGGTCTTGATAAGCTTGCATTTGCAACTCCAAGCGGACTTAATAAGGTTGCAGCTGACGGTTCAACTATCTTTACAATTGAATTTACAGTAGCAGCTGATTGTGCAGAAGGCACATACCCAGTAGAATGGGCAACATCATCAATTATTGATGATGACTACAATAGCTTGCTTAACAATGTTAAGCTTACAAACGGTGCAATCAAGGTTACAAAGAATGAACCTGTATACACAGAAATTCAGTGGGTAATCCCTGAAGTTGAAGCACTTCCTGGCGATACAGTTACTATGGATGTAATCGTTAAGGGTGACGGTGCAGTTGTTGCAGGTTATGAAGGTGGAATTGCTTACAATAACGCAAGCAATATGATTGCATACAAGGCAGCAGCAAGCGGAAGTGCTTATGGCGCTCAGCTCATAGCAAATGGCATTGATAAGCTTGCATTTGCAACACCTGACGGTCTTAATAAGAAGGCTGAAGATGGTTCAACAGTATTTACACTTCAGTTTACAGTAGCAGATGACTGTGCAGCAGGCAGATATCCTGTAACATGGAATGATGCTATGATTATTGACGAAGATGCTAAGGCAGCTCTCGTTAAGCTTGTTGACGGTGCAATTATTGTTACTGAGAAGAAAACAACACCAGTTGACGGTACAACAACACCTGTTGTATCAACAACACCAGTTGACGGTACAACAACACCGGTTGGCTCAACAACACCAGTTGACGGTACAACAACACCGGTTGGCTCAACAACACCGGTTGACGGTACAACAACACCGGTTGGCTCAACAACACCGGTTGACGGTACAACAACACCAGTTGACGGTACAACAACACCGGTTGGCTCAACAACACCTGTTGTATCAACAACACCAGTTGACGGTACAACAACACCAAGCCAGATTGATCCTAATGCAATTGGCTGGATTATTCCAACAGTTGTTGTAAATCCAGGCGAAACAGCAACACTTAACGTTGTAGTTAAGAATGAAGCAGTTTCAGTTGCAGGCTACGAAGGCGGAATCGCTTATGATAACGCTGGCAACAAGATTGCATTCAGCGCAATTACAAGCGGTAATGCATACGGTGCAGAAACAATTTCTAACGGAATTGATAAGCTCGCATTCGCAACACCTGATGGTCTTAATAAGATTGCAGCTGATGGTTCAACAGTATTTACACTTCAGTTTACAGTAGCTGATGACTGTGCAGCAGGTACATATCCTGTAACATGGAATGAAGCTATGATTATTGACGAAGATGCTAAGAATGCACTTGTTACACTTATTGACGGTGCAATCATAGTTACTGATAAGACAACAACAGCTGAACCTGGTACAACAACAGTAGAACCTGGCACAACAACAGGTGATATCGTTACAACAACAGCAGAACCTGGTACAACACCAGCTCCTATAACAACAGTTGAACCTGGTACAACAATAGTAGAACCTGGCACAACAACAGGCGATGTTATTACAACAACAGCAGAACCTGGTACAACACCAGCTCCTATAACAACAACAGCAGATATTATTACAACAACACCAATTGTAACTACAACACCATCTGTTACAATTCCTGATGGTTCAATTGGTTGGGTAATTCCAACTAAGGTTGCAAAGCCGGGCGAAACAGTAACAATGAACGTATATGTAAGCGGCGAAGCATTGGCAGTAGCTGGTATGAACGGTTCATTTGACTGGACAGCTCCAATTGGCTTAACAGGCATTTCAGACAGAAGTGAAGCATATGATGCAGCTGTTATCTACAACGCAAGTGCTAATTTAGTTGCATTTGGTCGTGATAAGGAAGAATACGGCGTAGTTGCAAAGGATGGTTCAACAGTATTCACACTTACATTTAATGTTCCTGCTGATTGTGAAGAAGGAACATACCCAATAACATGGGATAAGGGAGATACATTAATTATTGATGAGTTTGGTAACAAGTTACCGGTAGCACTCATTGATGGTGCAATTATAGTTATTCCTGCAGATGTGACAACATTACCTCCTGTAACAACACCGGTTGAACCTGGTACAACAACAGGTGATGTTATTACAACAACACCAGTTGGCGGTACAACAACAACACCAGTTGACGGTACAACAACAACACCAGTTGGCGGTACAACAACAACACCAGTTGGCGGTACAACAACAACACCAGTTGACGGTACAACAACAACACCAGTTGACGGTACAACAACAACACCAGTTGGCGGTACAACAACAACACCAGTTGGCGGTACAACAACAACACCAGTTGGCGGTACAACAACAACACCAGTTGACGGTACAACAACAACACCAGTTGGCGGTACAACAACAACACCAGTTGACGGTACAACAACAACACCAGTTGACGGTACAACAACAACACCAGTTGAACCTGGTACAACAACAGGTGATGTTATTACTACAACAGCAGAGCCTGGTACAACAACAGCTCCTATAACAACAACTGCACCTATAATCACAGCTCCTCAGGGAACAGTTCTTCCTTGGGAAGGTACAGATTTAGGACCAATTGCGGAAGCTATTCTCGTTGAGATGGAAACAACTTATGGTATTTACTTCTCACACGATACGAATAGTTTCAATAAGGGTCAGGTAGTTAAGGCTATTATGTACATCACATATGAAGATGGTACAACAGACTTCCGTGACTTTGCAGAGTTTATTGACTTCAATGGTGCAACACCTAACTCAGTTTACGACGAAACAAAGGGCAACTTCTATGATGTTCCTGTTTACTTTAATGGTGATGCAGTAGGTACAGTTCCTGCACTTATTGGTGTAAAGGGCGATACAGATCTTAACGGCACAGTAAACGCATCTGACGCATCATCGACACTCGCATACTATGCAAAGCTATCGGCACATGTTAAGGATCCAAAGATTTACCGTGGTGAATTCCTCACTAATGGTAAGGCTGATGAGTATACCAGCAAACTGGCAGCTTATGGAATAACAGGCGTAGATATTATCGAAGAATTATCTGCATTCCTTTCAGACGTTGATGAGAATGAATTCTCAGAAGATAACTGGAAGATGAAGAAGGTTGATAGAACGCTTGACGCTCTTGACGCATCAAGAATTCTTGCATTCTATGCATATTACTCAACAGGTAAGCCAGCGGATATCACAACCTGGAACTTAATCTTAAAGAAATAAGCTGAAAAGCTATTTGAACATAAAAACAGACCGATTAATTCGGTCTGTTTTTTTTAACCAATATTTACTTGTTGACAATAAAAAGAAGTCATGATATATTATTAAAAGGATAAAACGAGCGCAAATTTAACTGATTGTAATACTAAACAAAAGAGAAAAGTTTGATTTGTTAAATTTTACGCAAATCTTGTTAAATGCATACAAAAAGAGTTAAAGATGACAAACAATTATTTAAGAAAAAAATGAATTTATATCTTGACTTGCTAAGTAAAGTGTGCTAAAATGATATTATAATTTCTATGTTTATAGGTGTATACTTATATATCATGGAGAGTTAATTGAATTTCCGAAGCCCGTTAAAAGGGCGTCCTTAATAAAAGGCAGATCATTATTATGAACAAAAGAGGGATAAGAAGTTCAAGTAAAATAAAATTAAGAGAGGTATGGAACAATGAAGAAATCATTATTCAAAAGAGCAATTTCTGCTGCAGTATCAGTACCACTTGCTCTTACACAGTGTGTGCTTCCTGCAATTGCTGCAGAGCCGGCTGTAAACGCTTCAGCATCAAATAATGCTACTGATATTACAATTGGTACATTTACTGATGTCGCTGTAGAGTCTACTCCTGATTTCAACGGAGCTACAGGTGTTTATACACAGGAATCTACATGGTACAAGACTGTTAACACAGCTTTCATGTCACTTGAAAATGACGTTGTTTTTGACGTTGAACAGGAACAGCTCGATTCAATGTTTGCAAAGGTTATTGATAAGGCTGGCAGCTACGCTAAGGAAGTTGAAATGATCCTTAACAACATTAAGGATGTTAAGGCAACAGCAAATTCTGAAGGTAAGATTGTTGTTACAGCTAAGCTTATGGACATAAGCTCATCTATTGAAGAACTTTGCGAAGAAGAAGTTAACAAGGCAATTGATGAAATCAAGGCTAAGTATGACGGACAGTATACAGGTGCACTTGATGACTTTGCATTTGAATGTCCTGCAATTGAAGGCACACTCACAGCTACTGTTGATATGTCAGAGGTTGCTACAAGCAAGGGCGGCAAGGTTACATATGAATTATCAAATGCTGACGGTACATTCAAGGGTATCGACGCAATCGTTGACTATGTAAACGATAAGTTTGAAGAAATCAAGGGCGAAATTAACAAGGAAATTAACAAGCTTCTTGCTGATGCAAAGGGTAAGCTTGATGAAGCTCAGAAGCAGGTTGATGATGCACAGTTAAAATTGAATGAAAAGAAAGCTCAACTTGCTAATGCTGAAAAGGAAGTTAGCTTAAAGGAAGCTGAATGTAAAGAAGCTGAAAATGAAATAGCAGAAATCGAAGAAGAAATTGCGAATGCTCCTGCTGGTGCTGATACATCAGATGCAGAGGCTAAGCTTGCAGACGCTAAGAAGAAACTTGCTGATGCAGAAAAGAAGATTGCTGAAGTAAAAGCTCAGATAGTTGATTACAATAAACAGGC
Source organism: Ruminococcus sp. (assembly GCA_015066925.1). GTDB lineage: Bacteria > Bacillota > Clostridia > Oscillospirales > Ruminococcaceae > Ruminococcus. The sequence continues at coordinate 61,181 of SVNL01000003.1, read as the reverse complement.
TGATGATGCTCAGAAGCAGCTTGATGATGCAAATGAAAAGCTTGTTCAGGCAAAAACAGACTTTGAAAAGGCTGGCGGTACAGCATCAGAAAAGGTTGATGCATACTTTGCAGACTTTGAATCAAAGATTGATGAAATCTTAGAAAAGATTGATGAGCTTAAGAGCGAAAGCAAGACATTCGAGGGCAAAGACGTTAATGAAGTTCTTGCTAAGATTGCTGATACAAAGACAGACAAGGAATTATTAAACAAGCTTATTGCTAAAATGCCAACAAGCATTGAAGCTGTTAAGAACAATGCAACTGCAAATGCTTACTTTGATAAGGCAGTTAATAAGGCTAATGAAATCCTTGCTGATACAGACTATGCAGTAGCAGTTACACTTGCTGATGCATGTGAATTTGCAGAAGGTCTTAGCAACGTTGTTGTTTCATATGAATCAGGTAAAGCTACATTTACAGCAACATTTGAAGATGATCAGTATGATGAACTCGTT
>SVNL01000003.1:6407-60585 GCA_015066925.1 Ruminococcus sp. | reverse complement strand
AGTAGCAGTTACACTTGCTGATGCATGTGAATTTGCAGAAGGTCTTAGCAACGTTGTTGTTTCATATGAATCAGGTAAAGCTACATTTACAGCAACATTTGAAGATGATCAGTATGATGAACTCGTTAATGAATATAAAAACACTCTTGCAATCACTTCATCTGTAAAGAAGATTAAAGCTACCATTGATATTGAAGCAATGTATAAGGGTGATGGCGAGTTTACGATTAATAGCATCACAAGAGAATTTACAGCAAATGATGTAACAACAACAACAACTCCGGCAACTACAACAACAGAAGAAGTTGTTACAACAACAGCAGAACCTGGTACAACAACAGAAGAAGTTGTTACAACAACAGCGGAACCTGGTACAACAACAGAGGAAGTTGTTACAACAACAGCAGAACCTGGTACAACAACAGAGGAAGTTGTTACAACAACAGCAGAACCTGGTACAACAACTCCAGATGTAGTTGCAACAACAGCAGAACCTGGTACAACAACTCCAGATGTAGTTGCAACAACAGCAGAACCTGGTACAACAACTCCAGATGTAGTTGCAACAACAGCAGAACCTGGCACAACAACAGGCGATATTGTTACTACAACAGCAGAACCTGGTACAACAACAGCAGAATCTGGTACAACAACAGAAGAAATTGTTACAACAACAGCAGAACCTGGCACAACAACAGGCGATGTTATTACTACAACAGTAGAACCTGGTACAACAGGACCAATCGTTACAACTCCACAGGTATTTGACTTCAATGATTGTTACATAAACACACAGAATGGTGTTGACGGATTTGAAGCAACAGAAGGTTATTACTTCTCACACGATACAAATTCATTCAACAAGGCTCAGATTAAAAAGCTCGTTGTTACAGCTGTAGCAAAGAACGGACAAGAAATCCCAGGCGTTAACCTCCTTGACGAAGCAGATATGATTGCTAAGCTCGGCGGTGTAATCGATTATAGTTTTGGTACACAGACACCTAAGTCAGTATTTGATCCTGCAAAGGGCAACAAGTACGCTGTTAACGTTTATGTAGGCAGTGGCGAAGATATGATTGAGCTTTCAGATGAAAATGTTATTCCTTTCACAGTAGATGCATACATCGGTGTTAAGGGTGACGTTACACTTGATAATAATGTTGACGCGTTAGACGCTTCAAGAGTATTATCATATTATGCTCGCGCATCAGTAAATACATCTGATGCAAACATTGAAATGCTTCCTGGTAAAAATGGTGATCAGTTTATTGAAAACTTAGTATGCTTCCTTGGTGATGTTAGCGAAGATGAATATTCAGTTGACAACTGGAAGAAGACAGAAAGTGATAGAAGAAATGATATCAATGCTTCAGACGCCTCATGGATACTTGCATACTATGCACGTTCATCAACAAGTAAAGATGTAACTTGGGCTGATGTAGTTAAGAAGGCAGAAACTTAATAAAATAAACAATATTTTAATCTGCCGTATTTAACGATACGGCAGACATAAAATAAAAATAAATAAAAATCTGAAAGGAAACTAAAACAATGAAAAATTCATTAAAAGCACTTTGTGCTACATTAGCTATTTCAGCAGTAGCTTCAACTGCTGTAGCTACAAACGCATTTGCTGCAGAGCCAACAATGTCATTCAGACTTGACTCAGGTTCAGCTAGTGGAAAAGTTATTGAAATCAAGGAATCAGCAATCAAAGCTGCTGCTGCAGAAGACAAGGCAGTAGAAGTTAAGGCAACAATTTCTGTTGATAATGGCGTTAAGGACGATTACTACTGGTGTGCATCAGGTATTCACCTTTTCTTTGACGAAGATCTTACAATTTCTACAAAGAAGGTAGGTTCAGGTACAAAGGTTAATTATGAAGAAGGTGTTGCTAGTGAAAATATTTCTGGTTGGGAAGTATTAATGATGGAAGCAGACGCTCTTCCAGGCGATGGAACAAACGGTGTGTTCTACGCTACAATGGGTACAGAAAACCTCGGTACAAACGGTGATATTATCACATTTACATTCTCAGTTCCAAACACAGCTGTGGCTGGCGACGAATTCAACTTCAACCTTAAGCCACAGGACAAGGACCAGTTCACAAACATCGATGGCGATAAGGCTATGCAGGAATCAGTTTTCGCAAGCGTTGCTGCTGATATTGAAGGTACAATCAAGATCGTTGCAGATGCACCTACAACAACTCCTGAACCACCTACAACAACTCCTGCACCTACAACAACTCCTGCACCTACAACAACTCCTGCTATTGTAGCAACAACAACAGCTGCTCCTGCTACAGCAGCTCCTGCTACAACAACAAAGGCTCCTACAACAACAGCTGCTGCTACAACAACATCTAAGACAGATGCTCCTCCAACAGGCGTTCCTGGCGTAGGCGTTGCTGTTGCTGGTCTCGTTGCTGCTGCTGGTGCTGCATTTGCACTTAGAAAGAAGAACGACTAATTTAAATCATTGATTTAAATAACAGTTAAGTTCGAAACGAACTAAAATAAAAATTATGCGGTTACTCAGTAACCGCATTTTTTTTGGAGATATATGAAATGAACAGAACAAATTGTGAAAGCTGCAGCAACTACATTTACGACGACGATATGCAATGTTATGTTTGCATGGTAAATCTGGATGAGGACGAAATGTGCCGATTTTTATCGGGAGCAAATTTTGAATGTCCGTATTTTAAGCTTGACGATGAATACGGCGTAGTACGTCATCAGATTTAATCCTTTATAATAGCTTGCTGAAAGCTTGAATCGGAATTAAAATAAACAGTATGAGCCTCGTCTGTGTTAATATCACTTAGAATAGTGACGATATCACATTTCGGGGCTTTTTTCTGTTCAATTGCAACATCAATAACATCAGAGGTAATCGAAGAAATATTAAGTTTGTCGCTTCCAAGAACGACCTTGCAAGAGGGAGAAACCTTCCAGACCTCAAGAAAGTGTTCAAGAGTATCCCCCACATCACAATTGTTTAGAATTATAAGCTCAGTATGACCTGTAAAAATAGATTTACCGCAGGAAAGCTCACTTTTTTCGATAATCTCGTCAAACGTAATTCCCTTAGCGGAAACCTCATTTGCTGATTCGTTATAGAAATTCATTTTAGAATAAAGGACGTCTTTTTTTTGGCTGATATAAACTGTTTTAAGGTAATATTTATCGTGAACCTGTTTCGTAGAACATCCTGTGAGGACGAAACACGCCAAAAATGCCAATATTATTTTTTTCAACGATTAATCTCCTTTCTGTCCGACTAGCGTAATAAGTGACGAAACAACAAAAGCAATAATAAAAGTGATTGCGTAGAATGAAGAATAAAGATTTGTGTCTGAGAGGCAAAGTCCGGCAAGTGTCATAAGCAAAAGTGATACAGTAGTACGGTATCGCAGAAATTTAGGAAAGATTTTTTTCAGAAGCTCAGCAGAAACAATTGCCTGTAGTGCAAGAGAAATTATTGCCAGTACAACAAAAATGAGAATGAATACAGAGTCAATTCGCTGTGATTTAATCGGCTGTGAGAGCTGTACTGCCATAATTACAGGAAAGCGTGTGTTAATTTTTCCCGCAACGAGAATGGAAATAAACCCGATAAGAGCGATAAGAAGTGCTCTGAAAAGGAAATACAGCGCAGTAGTTTTAATTTTCTTATAATTTATATTTTCAGCAAGAAGTATAAAAGTGCCTATATTTCCACTCATTGCAAGGCCTGTGAAAATTTCATTTTCAAGCGAGGCGTTTTTTGGTGTGATATGTGATATTTCAGCCTTGCTCAGAGCACCAAGAATTATCACGACAAGGCAGATTACTCCAAATCCGCCGACAATAACTGCACTTCTTGCAAGAGGTTTAAGACCTGTTGAGGATATATAAAGACAGACAAGACCTACGAGGGCAGTAATGACCAGTTTTTCCGAAAAAATATTATTAGGCGGAATATAAATGACCTCAGAAGTCTGCCATATTCGAATAAAAATAAGTCCGCCCCATATAATTGAATAGATGAGGAATATCCAGCGATTTGCAATTGAGAACGAAATTTTCTCACCTCTTGAAAGGCAAAAAAGTGCAGGAACAGCAATGATAAGCTGAATTGCCGTACCGATTGAAAAGCCGAGTAGAGTTGTAAGTGTAATTGAAGATGTCAGACATACAAGAACAAAGACATCACACGAAAGAAGCAAGGCTGAAAGCTGTGCAACAGAGATTTTATTCATAATATTCCTCCACGGTAAAATTACCCTTTTGCATTTTTCTAAAGCCTATTCTACCGAGAGTATCCCTCATAGCCTTAGGTTTAAAAGGAGAAATCGGTGCAGTAAACGGAAAACCGTAATCCTCGGTAGCACATATATTCACAAGCACAACGCAGGCAACAAGACTTATACCGAAAAGTCCTAGCCAGCCTCCTGCAATAAGAAAAACAAAGCGGAGAATAGTTATACTCTGGTTAATTTCGGGTACTACAAATCCGCTTGTAACAGCAAGAGCAATAATAGTCAGCATAGGAGTGCTTACCAGACCTGACTGGACGGCAGAGTCACCGATAATAAGACCACCAACAATGCTTACAGCTCCACCTACAACCTTTGGAAGTCTAAGACCTGCCTCACGTATTATCTCATAAAGAAGCAGAACACCCATAGCCTCTACAAGAAGCGAAACAGGAGCTTTTTCCTCAGCCTCTGCAAGAATCATCAGCAAGGAGGAGTTGAGTAGTTCAGGGTGGTGCAAAGAAATCGCAACATAAAGTGAAGGGAGTAAAATTGCTATAAGAAAAGCGAAATATTTAATCCAGCGGATAAAAAATGCATAATAAGGCTTGAAAGCGTAGTCATCGAGAGTCTGAAAGCTTTCGCAGAACAGCTTTGGTATAACGATAGCAAAAGGAATACCGTCAATAAGAATAGCAACACGTCCCTCAATCAGCTTTGAGCATAAAACATCGGGACGCTCGGTAGTACCTGTTGAATTAAATATTTCAAGACGTCTGCTTTCAAGAAACGGACGTATATAACCTGTTGAGAGTACGGACTCAAGGTCGATTTTATCGAGAGATTTTTTAATTTTGTCAAGAAGCGACTTAGGAACTCTATCCTGCATATAGCAAAGGCATATATCTGTCTGGGTTTTGCTTCCGATAACAGAAAGCTCGAGAACAAGCGACGGACTTTTTAACCTGCGTCTTATGAGTGACATATTGGCACGTATAACCTCAACAAAACCGTCGTGAGAGCCCATAATGTTAGCTTCACCCGAAGGCTCGTTAACGCTTCGCATAGCATATCCCTGAACACCGAAAGCAAGAGCTGTATCAGCTCCCTCAGCAATAAGTACGGCAAAACCCGAGTTAAGAGTTCTGAAAAGATTTCCGTAGTTAATTACTTTGATACGGTCAGCGGAAAGCAGAAGCTTATTATTTATATGCTCAAAAAGAGCCTTAGAGTTTTTATTTTCAAGAGTGATATGAGTAATGGGACGAAAGACAAGCTCGCTTATAATTCCCATAGCGACCATACCCTCACAGCATAGCAATGCACACTTCACACCGCCCGCCTCGAATTCATTTACAAGTACATCGGAAGAGCCGCCTGAAATTTCCTTGATATTTTTAATATTTTCTGAAAGACTTGGATTAAGAGGAGTATAATAATAATCATTGTTTTTCATAAAAATCACCTCTGTGCATATTATTGACGCAATTTTCAAAAAAATACAGGTGATACCAAAGCAATATCACCTGAAAAGAGATTATTTAACTACATTTATTTTATTAATGCCATATTCCTTGAATATTTCAACACACTCACGATTAATACGTTCACCGCTGACAGCGATAGGAATTGCAGGAGGACATGGAACATTAACGCTTGCACTGATTTTGTTCTCGGAGTTTTCAACATCAATAAGCTCGCTTGTTGAAAAAACAGCTTCACGAACTGACATTATCTGTTCGAGAACAGGTAAATGAAAATCAGCATTTTTGTGAGTAAACGCAGGAACCTCGTTAAGTGAATTTTCCAATGCTAAAGATAATTTCTTGAAATTTTCAGCAGGCTCATAAGGTGAAAAGAGTAAAACTACAAATTGGCGGTCGGAGTATTCACATTCAACACCGTATTTGCGAAGAAGCTCAGCAAAATCGTTACCGCAGAAGCCTGCTTCAAAGGCTTTGATTGTAAGATGAAGCGGTTCAGAGTCAGTAAATGGAATTTTACCGCTGAATTTCTGACGTATATTGTTTATTTGAGAAATCACATTATTAAGGTCAGACGTAATTTTATCGGAAATATATCTATTGCAAAGGTCAAGCGACATAAGAACGAGATAAGAGGGACTTGTTGAAGCAAAAAGCGTCATAGCCTGTTTAAGCTTGCAGGCGTATTCACTGCAAGAGGTGTGCAGATAAGCGGCACCCGTAAGTGCAGGAAGCATTTTATGTGCCGAATCACAGCATAGGTCAGCACCCAGAGAAATAGGATGTATATTATAATCAGGCATAAAAGCAAGATGAGCACCATGAGCATTATCAACAAGCAATCGAGCGTCATATTTTTTGCAAAGAGCCGAAACAGAAGAAATATCAGCAGTTTTTCCTGTATAATCAGGAGAGGTCAGATAAACGCAGGCGGGAGTCTTAATGCTTGAAAGAGCTTTTTCTATATCAGAAAGAATAATTTCACCCGTCAGTATACCACCGCAGTATTCGGGATAAATCCATTTAACGTCAATATCAAGTAAAGCGACAGCATTGATAAAGGCTCTGTGGACATTGCGTGCAGCAATAACAGTTCGGTTCTCCTGTTTCATAAGTGCAAGCATAGCCTGAATACAAAGAGTTGAGCCGGAGGCTGAATACACAGTTGCGGCAGAACCGAAAAGTGAAGAAGCATTTTTTTCACTTTCAGCAATAATACTATCGGCTTCAAAAAGGCTATCGGCATTTTTTATTTCGGTAATATCAAATGAGTAGATGTGTTCAAGCTCAGATATGGGAGCACGTCCTTTATGTCCGGGCATATGCATACGGGCGGTATTGCTTTTACGGTAATCTGAAAGAAAATCGAAAACAGGTGTATTCATAAAAACTCCTCTGATTATAATGTGTATTTTAATATTCTAAAGAGTCTGTTTCTGGCTCTTCTCATGGTTATAGAAACAGCTGAATGAGTAATCCCGAGCTTTTCGGAAATCTCAGAAATATTCATCCCCTTAAAATAGTATAACATAATAATTTCACTTTGTCTTGCAGTTAGTTCATTTTTTATAGCTTTTAGCATAATTTTTTTTATTTTTGATTGTGGGCTTGCAATGTCCTTTTCAAGAATTCTGCGAAACTCCTCGTCGAAATCGCCTTGAAAGAAATCACGTGCAATACGATTATTCATCAGCATTTCTCCTGTCGGGATAAGAAGAGAGAGTATTAATAATAATCATCATATCAGCACGTTCAATGTATAAAAGATGTATACGTCTTTTCAGCTCAGCGAATTCAGGTGAAGCTTCACCTCCGTTCTTTTTAAGAAGGTTAAGCCTTGCCGTAAGTAAGGCGATATGTTTTTCAGCCATTTTGCAGCTAAGAAGATAAATGGGTATAAGGTCAGTCATAGAAAAAACTCCTCCTTTAAATTGAAAGGCGAAATTAAAGCCTTTTTAAGTGAATAGGTTGATGAAAAAGCCGGAACGGGGATGCCGGAAAAAAAGAAATCTGGCAGCGAATTTAGAACAAACGTTCTTTCCTTGAAATATATTATAGAACATTTGTTTCTATTTGTCAAGTCCTTTTATGCATTTTTAAATAAGATTAAAGAAAGAGATAAAATCTTAGAGAGTTTGCGGTTTAACGTAGAAAAGTTTGGGTTGTGGTTGACTTTAAGAAAAAAATTGTTTATAATAATATATGTATATCCTTTCGCTTGAAAAGCATAATAGTAATATAATAAGGTGTATCGCCTTATGCTTAAAGCGGAGGATAAATTTATGATAACTAATAATAATCAGGAAAAAAATATTGATTTTAATGAGCATGAGCCTCAGGAAGAAAACGAAGTAGATTTACAGCTCGATGAAGCAGAGCTTATCGAGAAAACTGGCGAAATTGTTTCAAGAAATTCAAAGCACCTCATTCATTGCCTTAGTATTATAGGACAGATAGAAGGACACTATGTTCTGTCGTCACAGAATAAAACAACGAAGTATGAGCATATTATTCCGTCGCTTGTCGCTATTGAACAGGATAGAAGTATAGAGGGGCTTGTGATAATTTTAAATACTGTCGGTGGAGATGTTGAAGCAGGTCTTGCAATAGCAGAGCTTGTCGCAAGTATGAAAACCCCGACAGTTTCACTTGTGCTTGGAGGCGGACATTCAATCGGCGTTCCGCTTGCAGTGTGTGCCAAGCGTTCATTTATAGTTCCCTCAGCTTCAATGACAATTCACCCCGTAAGAATGAACGGAACTGTTCTGGGTGTTCCTCAGACGCTTTCATATTTCGATAAAATGCAGGACAGAATTATAAATTTTGTTACGCATAACAGTAAGGTGGATGAAAAGACATTCCGCCGTCTTATGATGAATACAAAAGAGCTTGTTATGGATGTAGGAAGCGTTGTAGAAGGTGAAAAAGCTGTTGAAATAGGTCTGATTGACAGACTGGGCGGATTAAGTGACGCAATTGAAAGTCTTTATGAGCTTATTGAAACAAGTGAAAAAAGATATGCTGACTGATTATTATAGCGGAGGTATTTATGAGTATTTTTGACGCAATTATACAGGGAATTATACAGGGTTTAACAGAGTTTTTACCTGTTTCAAGCTCAGGGCATCTTGCTCTTTATCAGAATTATTTCGGAAAGTCCGAGAGTTCGGGCTTGTTCTTTTCAGCAATCCTACACCTCGGAACACTTCTTGCAACCTTTATCGCATTCCGTAAGGACGTTATAGCTCTTATCAAGGAAGCAGGTTCAATGTGTGCAGACCTTTTTAAAGGAAAGCTCTTTAAAACAAAAATGAATCCCGAAAGACGTATGATAGTAATGCTTATCATATCATGTCTTGTACTTGTTCCTTGTATACCGCTGAAGGATACAATTGAAATGGTTTCAACAACATATATGATAGCTCTCGGATGTCTTTTCCTGTATACGTCACTTATACTGTTTTTGTCTGACAAGTGCGTTAAGGGAACTAAAACCGCAGGTGATATCACATGGAAAAACGCACTTGCAGTCGGAATATTTCAGGCAATAGCACTCTTTCCGGGAGTATCACGTTCAGGTTCAACAATCTCAGGCGGACTTTTCAGCGGATTTACTCGTGATACAGCAGTAAAATATTCATTTATCCTCGGAATGCCTACAATACTCGCAGGCTGTCTTCTTGAGCTTAAGGACGCAATTTCGGAATCTGAACAATTCGGCAGTGTATTGCCGTACATAGTAGGCTTTATTGTTGCGGCAGTAGTAGGAATATGCGCAATAAAAATGGTAAGCTGGATAGTAAAATCAAATAAATTCACAATTTTCTCTATATACACTCTTATTCTCGGAATTACGGTAATAGGTTATGAGGTGTATCAGAAGATAGCATAATTACAGAATAAGGCAAAAGCTTAATTGCCGCTTAAATAAAACAACAAAACGTGAAAGGAGCAGGCTAAAGAATGGCTGAACAGAAAAAAAACAGTTCTTCAAAAGCCACAGCAGGTCAGAAAAAAAATCAGTCTCAGGCTCAGGAAACCGAAAAAAAATCATCAACAGGACAAAAAGCGGGAAAGGCAGTCGAACCTAAAAACGAAAAAAATCAGTTCTGGTCAATATTACTTTTTGCAATAGGAATATTGATAATATTGATGACGTTGATAGAGGGAACATCAGGCTGGAATAAAATACATAATTTTCTGCTTGGAATGTTTGGTGCGGCAGTATTTTTCGTGCCGGTAATTCTCATTTATACATCAATACTTATAGGAATGGAAAAGAGTCAGAAATGTGTAACGGGAAGAGCCGTATGGGGTGGAGCTTTAACGCTTCTGACAAGCTCGGTAATACAGATAGTTTTCGTCGGAGAAATAGAAGGCAAATCTCTGCCAAAGCAAATTGCACATCTATACAGTGCAGGTAAAGAGCTTAAAGGCGGCGGCGTATTAAGTATGATAATAGCAGGACCGCTTATGGCGGTTTTCGGAGAAACAGGCGCTAAAATAATAGCCGCTATAATGTTCTTTGTATTTATAATGCTTCTGACGAATATGGGAATACTCCAATTCTTTGAAATGCTTACCAAGCCGTTTATATGGCTTGGAAAATGCTTTATTGGCGTAAAGAATATACTCACAGGCGGCGATTTTGAGGACGCATTCGACGATGACGATGAAGCCGATGATTTAGAAGCCGAAATGGAGGCAATCGAGCTTGCAAACAGCCATTCAGCTGAAAAAACGATAAAAAGCAGTAGTAATAAGAAGAAAACAACGCAGGAGCCTGATTTCCTGTTTGATATTCCTCTTCCAACAGATAAAATACAGCAGACTAACTCAATCAAGGAAGAACCACCACATAAAACTGAAACAGAAAAAAGCGAAAACAATTCACCGGATTCAAAAAACGAGAATAAAAGTCTTGATGCACTTATAAATAAGGCTGTTGACGAAAAGGAAAAACAGCTTCAGAAAAGTGAAAGAAAAAGTGAGCTTGTTGATACAAGTGAGTATGCCGATAAGCCAAAGCCGCTTTATACAATGCCGTCACTTAGTCTGCTTGAGCTTGCTGACAATAAAGGAAATTCAGCAGACGCTTCTGCTGAAATGCGTGAAAAGGCTGATGTAATTGTAAATACATTAAGCAGCTTCGGTGTAACTGTCCGCATAAGCGATATTTACAGAGGACCTTCTATAACACGTTATGAAATTCAGCCAGGTGCAGGCGTTAAGGTTTCGAAAATAAAAAGCCTTGAAGATGATATCGCACTTTATCTTGCTGCTCAGGGCGTAAGAATAGAAGCGCCTGTTCCCGGCAAATCTGCTGTGGGAATTGAAGTACCTAACGCTAAAAAGGATATGGTAACGTTAAGAGAAATCCTTTCATCATCTGAATTCAGAAACAACAAGAGCAAGCTTACATTTGCTGTCGGAAAGGATATTGCGGGAAATATAATACTTGGTGACGTAGCAAAAATGCCTCACGTTATAATAGCAGGTACAACAGGTTCAGGTAAATCGGTATGTACAAGGTCGATTATAATGAGTATACTCTATAATGCTACTCCGGATGAGGTAAAGCTTATACTTATAGACCCGAAGATTGTTGAATTCAAGGTCTTTGACGGAATTCCGCATCTGCTTATTCCGATAGTGACCGAAGCGAAAAAAGCGGCAGGTGCACTTGCATGGGCAGTAACCGAGATGATGCGCAGATATAATATCTTTGCTGAGGACGGTGCAAACGACCTTAAATCATACAATGCAATGGCTGAAAGCAATCCTGATATAGAAAAAATGCCGCAGATTGTAATATTTATAGACGAGCTTGCGGATATGATGCTTGTTGCGGGAAAAGAGGTTGAAGACTCAATATGCCGTCTTGCACAGATGGGACGTGCGGCAGGTATGCACCTTGTTGTAGCAACACAGCGTCCGACAACAGATGTAATTACAGGACTTATCAAGGCTAATATCCCAAGCCGAATTGCACTTTCTGTTATGTCGCAGATTGACTCAAGAACAATTATTGATATGGCAGGAGCAGAAAAGCTTCTCGGAAACGGTGATATGCTGTATTTACCGATAGGCTCATCAAAGCCTGTCAGAATACAGGGCTGTTTTGCTTCATCAAAGGACGTTGAATCTACAGTAAATTATGTAAAATCACAGAGTGAATTTGAATTTGACAATGATATTATTCAGGCAGTTGAAAGCTGTATTCCTGTATCTAAATCCGAAAAGAGCACTTCGGACAGCGAGGGAGCCATATCCGTCGGAAGTGATGAGGACTATGTCGAAAAAGCAATTGCTGTAGCAGTTGAAAACGGACAGCTTTCAACATCAATGCTCCAGAGAAAGCTCAAGCTTGGCTATGCGAGAGCCGCAAGAATTATGGATGAGCTTGAAGAGATTGGCGTAATAGGTCCAAGTGAGGGAGCAAAGCCGAGAAAGGTTCTTATGTCACGTATGCAGTTTGAAGAGAGAAGAGCAAATAAGTTGAATTAGGAGTTTGTATGAACGGATTTTTACCGACTACAAAAAAAGAAATGGACGAGCTTGGGATAGAGCAGTTCGACTTTATATACATAACGGGCGACGCCTATGTAGACCACCCAAGCTTCGGAGTTGCGATAATATCCCGACTGATAGAATCGCTTGGATATACAATCGGAATAATCTCACAGCCTGATTGGAGAAGCGACAGAGATTTTATGCGCTTTGGTAAACCAAAGCTTGCATTTCTTGTTACATCAGGTAATATTGATTCCATGGTTGCACATTATACAGCCGCAAAGAGAAAACGCTCCGACGACGCATATACAGCAGGCGGAGTTGCAGGAAAACGTCCTGACAGAGCCGTTATAGTGTACTGCCAAAGACTTCGTGAAATATATGGTGACGTTGCAATAGCAATCGGAGGACTTGAAGCTTCACTGAGGCGTTTTGCTCATTACGATTACTGGGATGATGCGGTAAGAAAATCGGTGCTGGCAGACAGTAAGGCTGATTTGCTTATGTATGGTATGGGCGAGCATCAGATTACAGAGCTTGCAAAAAGACTTTCAGACGGCGAAAAAATAAGCGAAATCCACGATATAAGAGGAACCTGCTATCTTACAGAACCGATAAATACACCAATCGGTGCGGCAGAATGTCCGAGCTTTGAGCAGGTAAGCGAAAGCAAAACAGCATATGCCAAAGCAACGAGAATACAATATGACCAGCAGGACGAGGTTTACGGAAAAATCGTAATTCAGCGTCATGGAAAGCTTATGCTGGTACAAAATCCTCCTGCATATAGTCTTACAACGGAGGAGCTTGATGAAATATACAGTCTTCCATATATGAGAGCGTTTCATCCGTCGTATGAAGCACTTGGCGGTGTTCCCGGAATTGAGGAAGTACAGTTTTCGATAACTCATAACAGAGGATGTTTCGGATATTGTAATTTCTGTTCAATAGCACTTCATCAAGGCAGAAAAATAACCTGTCGAAGTGAAAAATCCGTACTTGAAGAGGCAGCTAAGCTTACGCAAATGCCTAATTTCAAGGGATATATCCATGATGTTGGAGGACCGACAGCTAATTTCCGTCATACTTCATGTAAGAAACAGCTTGAACATGGGCTTTGTAAGGGAAAGAAGTGTCTTGCACCAACTCCGTGTAAAGCTCTTGACGTTGACCATACAGAATATCTTCAGATGCTCAGAAAGCTGAGGAAAATCAAAGGAATAAAAAAGGTTTTTATTCGTTCGGGAATAAGATATGATTATCTTATGGAGGATAAAAACGACGAGTTTATGCGTGAACTCATAAGGCACCACATAAGCGGACAGCTTAAAGTTGCTCCCGAGCATTGCTCAGCGGCTGTGCTTGATAAAATGGGGAAACCGCATATAGAGGCATATAAGGCGTTTCAGAAACGCTTTTACGAGATTACAAAGGGAATGGATAAGGAGCAGTATCTTGTTCCGTATCTTATGTCTTCGCATCCGGGAAGCACGCTGAAAGAAGCGATAGACCTTGCATTGTTCCTGCGTGACAATAAAATACGTCCCGAGCAGGTTCAGGATTTCTATCCGACGCCGGGAACTATTTCAACAGCAATGTTCTATACAGAGCTTGATCCTTATACAATGGAAAAGGTGTATGTACCTAAAACAGCTAAGGAAAAGGCAATGCAGAGAGCACTGCTCCAGTATTTCAAGCCACAGAATAAAGAGCTTGTGCTTGAAGCACTGAAAAAAGCAGGCAGACATGATTTGATAGGAAAATCACCGAAATGCCTTGTTGACGAAGATAAAAAGACTGAAAATAAACCTTTTATGAAGAACAGTAAAAACTCCGCTAAGAAATCAGGAGGAAAAGCATGGCAAGGGCAAAACAAAAAAACACAAAGGAAAATAAAAAAGTAGGATTTTTTATCGGTATAATTTTTACGATTATACTGATTGCAATGTCCGCGGCGGAATCAAAGGGATATGACTTGCCATGGGAGCTTAAAAAGCTTCTTGGCATAGCCGATGAGTGTACCGAAAATCTTGAGGTGCATTATATAGATGTCGGACAGGGAGATTGTATTCTAATTCGAACTCCCGATAAAAATATGCTTATCGACTGCGGTGAAACGGATAAGAGTGAAACCGTTCTGAGCTATCTGAAAAACAAAAATATAAAGAAGCTTGATTTTGTGGTAGCAACTCATCCTCATTCGGACCATATGGGATGTATGGGAGAAATCATTTCACAGGTAGATATAGGTGAAGTTATAATGCCATATTTGCCCGACGAGGATATTCCGACAACACGCTACTTCGAGGATTTCCTCACAGCTCTGGACGAAGCCGATATTGAAATTACAGAAGCTGAAACAGGAGCAGAAATAAATCTCGGAGAAGCAGAGGCTGTATTGCTTGCGCCGGAAGAAAAATGCAGTAATTTAAACAATTATTCTGTCGGAGTAATTTTAAATCACGGCAGAAACAGCTTTGTTTTTACGGGTGACGCTGAAAAAAAGGCTGAGAAGCATTTTATTAAAAGCGGACTTATTGATAAATGTACGGTTTATAAAGCAGGTCATCATGGAAGCAGTACCTCTTCAAGCGAAGAGCTTATGGCAAAGCTTCGACCTGATTATACTGTGATAATGTGTGGTGAGGGCAATTCCTACAATCATCCCGAGGATGAAGCTGTAAGCCGCATAGGAAAATACACCGATAAAAAGAATATATATCGTACCGATTTATCCGGAACGGTTGTCGTAGTATCTGACGGTGAGGGGATAGATGTAAAAACCGAAAGATAGTGATATAAGGTGATAATATGAAAAACAAAAAGATTTTCAAGTATATATTTGTTTTTGGTTTGTTATGCTTTTTCGCTTATTTTATTTGCTATATGCCGACATGTATCATTACATATTGTCTTTGTTATGCGGGAACATTTATGCCTGATTTGTCAAGAGCGATATATGATAAATTTGTACGCAATAGTTCTGCAATAAAAAACATATATTATGATTTAACATATAGTATCCCCGAATGGACAATGCCAATAGCAACGATTATAAATGCCGCAAATATGATTTTGGGATTTATAAATTATAAAAAAATGGTGGTATTATCTTATTTTAGTAATTACTATCATTATGTCGATTATTCTTGTTGACTGTTGGTGGATGTTGTATACAGAGGAATGAAAATCATATACTGATATATTTTACGATTGAGATAATGTTAAAGTATATAAAATTATAAAGAGGTAGAAATATGCTTATTCTTGACAGAATAGAAAACGATATCGCTGTAATAGAAGCAGACGATAAAATAATTGAAGTACATATCTCCGAGCTTGCGGAAAATGCAAAGGGGGGCGATGTCCTCAAAGAATCAGACGGCAAATACATAGTCGATTCAGAAGCAACTGCCGCAAGAAAAGAGAAGCTAGCTTCAATGTATAGAAACCGCCTAAGGAAGAAGAGAGAAGAATGACAAACAGTGATATAATTATAATCGGCGGAGGTGCGGCAGGAGCTGTCGCAGGAATAACAGCCGCACGAATGGGAAGAAGCGTTATAATCTTTGAAAAAAACGAGAGAATAGGACGAAAGCTTCGTATAACAGGAAAAGGACGCTGTAACGTCACAAATAACTGCACAAATGAAGAGCTTATGAATAATGTTCCTGTAAATCCGAGATTTCTATACAGCGCTTTTTCGGGATTTAATTCACAGGACGTTATAGACTTCTTTGAACAGCTTGGTGTTCCGCTTAAAACAGAGCGTGGAAACAGAGTGTTTCCTGTAAGTGATAATGCGCAGGATGTAGTTGACGCACTTGAAAAAGAGCTTAAAAAGCTTGGAGCAAGAGTAATAAATTGCCGTGTAACAAAAATTCTTGTTGACGACGGAGTGTGTACAGGAGTCATCGCAGGCGGAAAGGAGTATAACTCTCAGTCCGTACTGATTGCAACAGGAGGAAAATCGTACCCGAATACAGGCTCAACAGGCGACGGCTATAAGCTTGCCGAGAGCGTGGGGCATACGATAACTCCGATATATCCCTCACTTGTTCCGCTTGTTTCGGTTGAGAAATACTGCTCTGAAATGATGGGACTTTCACTGCGCAATGTAGCTGTAAAGCTCTATGACGGAGAAAAGCTTATATATAACGAGCAGGGCGAGATGCTTTTTACACATTTCGGAGTATCGGGACCGCTTATTCTCAGTGCAAGCTCTCATATAAGAAAAATGGAGCGAGGACGCTATAAAATAAAAATTGACTTAAAGCCCGCACTCGATATGAAACAGCTTGATATGAGAATACAGCGTGATTTCAGTGAAAATCAAAATCGTGATTTTATAAATGCAATAAGAAAGCTTCTTCCTGCAAAGCTCATACCGATTGCAGTAAGGCTTTCGGGAATTCCTGCGGAGCAGAAGGTTAATGTAATAACCAAGGAGCAGAGAAAAGCTTTTGCAGAGCTGATAAAAGCGTTTCCGATTACAATTGCCGATTTCAGACCTATTGATGAAGCGATTATTACAAGCGGAGGCGTATCGGTAAAGGAAATAAATCCTAAAACAATGGAGTCGAAGCTTGTTTCAGGACTCTATTTTGCAGGAGAGGTAATAGATGTTGACGCGTATACAGGCGGATTTAATTTGCAGATAGCATTTTCAACCGCATACAGCGCAGGATTAAATATGTAACGGAGGATAAAAATGAAAACAGTAAATATTGCCATAGACGGACCTGCAGGAGCAGGAAAAAGTACAATTGCCAGAAGCGTTGCGAGTGAGCTTGGGTATATTTATGTTGATACAGGAGCATTATACCGTACAATAGCACTCTATATGAATGAAAACGGAATGAGTGAAACAGCGGATATAATAAATGCACTCGATAAATGTGAGGTAGGTCTTAAATATATCGACGGACAGCAGAGAGTATTTCTTGGTGACAGAGATGTTTCAGAAGATATAAGAAAGCCTGAAATTTCAATGGGAGCTTCAAAGGTATCTGCAATTCCCGAGGTAAGAGAGCATCTTTTCAATGTTCAGAAAAAAATGGCAGAGGAAAATGATGTTATAATGGACGGACGTGATATCGGAACAGTTGTGCTTCCTGATGCGGACGTTAAGATATTTCTCACAGCTTCTGCGGAAGAACGTGCAAACCGCCGTTATAAAGAGCTTGCTCTCAAGCCTGATTGTCCGAGCTATGATGAAATCCTCAAGGATATTATCGAGAGGGATTATAACGATATGAATCGTCCGATAGCTCCGCTGAAGCAGGCTGATGACGCCGTTCTTGTTGATTCTACAACACTTAGTCTTGAGCAGGTTGTTGAAACAATAAAGAAAATAATTCTTGACAAAACAGGGGTGAAGTAAAGATGTATTATGTAGCAATATATCTTGTGCGATTTGCGTATCTGATATGGTACAATATAAAATTTGAGGGAAAAGAAAATGTACCGAAGGATGAGAGTGCAATTTATGCTTCAAATCATCGAACATACGCTGACCCTCCGCTTATCGTTCTGGGAGTAAAAAGACGCTTTTCATTTATGGCAAAGGAAGAGCTTTTCAAAAATAAACTCTTTGCATGGCTTATAAGCAGTCTGGGTGCGTTTCCCGTATCAAGAGGAAAAGGTGATACCTCGGCTATTGACACTTCCGTCGAAAAATTGAAAAGCGGAAGAAATCTTGTTATTTTCCCTGAGGGTACACGATCTAAGGACGGTAAGGTAGGCAAAGGAAAAACAGGTGCGGCACTTGTTTCGGCAATGTCAGGAGCAAAGGTTGTACCTGTAGGAATAGTGTTCGAGGGCACAAAGCTTCGTTTCAGAAGTAAAATCAGGGTTATTTACGGAAAGCCGATTGACCCTGCTGATTATATCACGGACAGCAAAGAACCTAACCCAAGAGAGCTTGTAAAGCTGAAAAATGCATTTATGTATGAGATAAAAAGAATGGTAGAGGGCGAGGACGCTGTAAAGGTTATCGCTGAAAAAGGAGAATAAACGTGAAAAAAATTACAGTCGCTAAATCGGCAGGCTTCTGCTTCGGAGTTGACAGAGCAGTAAAAATGGTGTACAGTGAGCTTGAGAAAAATCAGCGTGTAGCAACTCTTGGACCGATAATTCATAATACCGATGTGGTAAGCGATATGAAAAGCAAGGGCGCGAGAATTGTTGACTCGGTTGATGAGCTTGAAAAGGATGAGCTTGTTGTTATACGTTCACACGGTGTCGGCAGAGATGTATACGAGCAGATTGAAAAAAGCGGGAACAGAATGGTTGACGCAACCTGTCCGTTCGTAGCAAGAATACATAAAATTGTTTCAGAGAAAGCTGCTGAGGGATACTTTGTTCTCATTGCAGGAGATGCAACTCACCCTGAGGTTCAAGGAATTGTTGGTCATTGTGACGAAAATTGTCTTGTTTTTAAGGATAAAACTGAGCTAAAAAGCTTTTTTGAAAAAAATTATAAAAATTTGCAAAAAAAGGTTGCAATTGTTGCTCAAACGACGTATAATATAGTAGTATGGGAAGATTGTTTAAAGATAATCCCTAAAGACGATCCTAATATTGTTATCTTTGATACGATTTGCAATGCAACCGAAGCAAGACAGTCAGATGCGGAAAAGCTGTCGAAAGAAGCTGACCTTATGATTGTCGTGGGCGGAAAACACAGCTCAAATACTGTGAAGCTCTATGACGTTTGCAGTAAAAATTGCAAAACATATCATATTGAAAACGGGGACGAGCTTTTAGCTTTAAATCTGCCCGCTGCTGAACATATCGGCATTACTGCAGGCGCTTCTACGCCGGCTTATATAATTAAGGAGGTACAAACCACTATGACAGAGATTCAGAATAATAATCTGGAAGAGGACATCAATTTCGAGGAGATGCTCGATCAGTCCTTTAAGAAAATACATACAGGAGAAAAGGTTAAGGCTTATGTTGAAGCCGTAAATAAGAACGAAGCTATCGTTAGCCTCGGCACAAAGCACACAGGCTATGTTTCACTTGACGACCTCACAGATGACCCAACAAAAACACCTGCTGACATCGTAAGCGTTGGCGATGAGATTGAACTTATCGTTATCAAGGTTAACGACAGCGAAGGTACTGTTGCTCTTTCTAAGAGAAAGATTGACGAACAGGCCGGCTTTGAAAAGGTTATGAAGGCTAAGGAAGAAGAAACTGTTCTTGAAGGTACAATCCAGCACGTTGTTAAGGGCGGAGTTACTGTTTCATGCTTCGGCGTAAGAGTATTTATTCCTGCATCACAGACAGGTCTTCCAAGAGGTGCAGAGCTTGACCAGCTTCTCAAGAAGAAGGTTCAGTTCAAGATTCTTGAGGTTGCAGAAAACCGCAAGAGAGCTGTTGGTTCAATGAAGGCTGTTCTCAATGCTCAAAAGGAAGAAGCTAAGGCTAAGTTCTGGGAAGCTGCTAACGTTGGCGATGTATTCAAGGGTACAGTTAAGTCACTCACAAGCTTCGGTGCATTCGTTGACCTCGGCGGAATCGACGGTATGGTTCACATTTCAGAGCTTTCATGGAAGAGAATTAAGCACCCAAGTGAAGTTGTAAACGTTGGTGATACTCTTGAAGTTTACATCAAGGATCTCAACAAGGAAGAGAACAGAATTTCTCTCGGCTACAAGAAGACAGAGGACAACCCATGGGAAATCTTCAAGTCACAGTATAATGTTGGCGACGTTGTTAAGGCAACTATCGTTTCAATCACATCATTCGGTGCTTTTGCTCAGATTATCGACGGTATTGACGGACTTATCCACATCTCACAGATTGCTGATAAGAAGGTTGAAAATGTTAAGGATATCCTTTCTGTTGGTCAGGAAGTTGATGTTAAGATCATCGACATCGACGAGGAAAAGGAAAGAATCAGCATTTCAATCCGTGCACTTCTCGTAAATGACGAGGAAGAAGCAGAAGCTGAAGAAGCTGTTGAAGAAACAGCAGAAGACGCTGAATAATCTAATATTAAAGTTAAAGCAGTTATCGGTTTACTCTGATAACTGCTTTTTGATTTTATGCCCAATAAATATGCTGTTTGATTATACAAGCTGACAAATAATTGTAAAATAATTATGATGTGCTTGACAAACTATTAAAAATGTTATAAAGTTAAAATGTATAGGTACGGATAGATATGTACCAATAAAAATGAGAGGGGCTAATTACAATGAAGATTAAAAAGCTTATAGCAACTGTTTCGGCTATTGTTGTTACAGCGTCAGGCTTCAATGCACTTCCTGTAAAGGAAAATGAAAGCGTTATAAAGGCTTCTGCCGCTTCTGATGTTAACTATGCCGAGGCTTTGCAGAAATCACTGTTCTTCTATGAAGTACAGCAGTCAGGTATTCTTCCTGATTGGAACAGTGTTCCTTGGAGAGCTGATTCGATGGTGAACGAAGAGGGTGTCGAAACAGACATTATTCCTGGCGGTTGGTTTGACGCAGGTGACCACTTCAAGTTCACTCTGACAAACGCTTATTCCGCATCAGTTCTTGCATGGGGCTATATCCAGTATAAAGACGCTGTTGATAAGGCAGGTCTTGGTGAAACTTACCGCAACAACGTGCAGTGGGGACTTGATTACGTTCTCCAGTGTGACAGAGGCGACAAGGTTATCGGTACAATCGGTGACTTTACAGGCGGTTCAACAGACCACAATATCTGGTGCAGCGCTGAAGTATATCTGAGAAAGCATCATCTCAATAACGGCGATTGGGAGCGTCCTTATGACGAAATTGCTGACTCAACAACAATTGCACTTTGTGCTGCTGCTCTTGCACAGGGCTATATCATCTTCAAGGATGAACAGCCTGATAAGGCAGAAGAATATCTTGCACAGGCAAAGAAGTATTTTAAAACAGCTGATTCAATCAGAGCTAACGAAAACGGAGCAATGGGCACGATGTATAATCCAAGCTCATGGGTAGATGACTGTATGTACGCCGCAAACTGGCTCTATATGGCAACAGGCGACAAGAGCTATCTCGATAAGATTGAATCTGATTATATTCCACAGTTCCCTACAGAAAGCCAGTCAACAGATTGGAAGTATACATGGGGTTTCTGCTGGGATGATACAACACAGGCAGCTGCTCTCCTCTATGCTATGAATACAGGAAAGCAGGAATGGATTGACCATATCGCTCATCACCTTGATTACTGGGATGAGGGATACGGCGGAAAAAGAGTAACTTATACTCCTGATGGTCTTGCATGGCTTATGAACTGGGGTGCAAACCGTCACTCAGCAAATACAGTATGGATTGCTAAGCTTGCGGCTGATACTATTTTCAAGGATGACGCTTCACTTGCTTCAAAGTATAATAACTGGGCACAGGGACAGCTTGATTATATGTTTGGTGACAATAATCTCGGACTTTGTTATGTTCTCGGTATGGGTGAGAAGAATCCGACAGCTATCCACCACAGAACAACATCAGGTGTTCATGACGACCACTGGAACGACCTTGGTCAGGCGGGAAGCAACGAGGGCTGGCAGACAGAATATGCACATACTCTCTATGGTGCATTAGTCGGTGGTCCTAACCAGTCAGGTGAGTATACAAACAGCGTTGCTCAGTATGAATATTCAGAGGTTGCTATTGACTACAATGCAGGCTTTACAGCTGCAATGTGTGCAATGATTGATGATGAGGGCGGCGAGAAGCTTGCTAATTTCCCACCTGTTGAAACTCCTAAGTGGGATGAATGGAAGGTTGGCGCTGTACTCAATGGTAAGGGCGACAGCTACACAGAAATCAAGGCTTGGGCTATGAATCATACAGCTTGGCCTGCAAGAGTTCAGCAGGATATCTCATATCGTTACTATTTTGATGTATCAGAGCTTATTGAAGCAGGATATTCAGTTGATATCTTAAAGGTAGAGGGAAAATCACAGCAGTATTCAGCAGGCGAACAGGGCTATGCTACAGTTTCAGGTCCTTATAAGTATGAGGGCGAATCATCAGGCAACATATACTATGCAGAAATCAAGTTTGAGGACGGCAGAGCTATTCAGCCAACAGGTCAGAGCGAACACAGAGATGAAGTTCAGTTCAGAGTATCAATCCCTGACGCAATTGACGGTACACCTACAAAGGGTGCATGGGATCCTACAAATGACTGGTCATACGAGGGTGTAACTGCTACAGACAGCCTTAAAGACCCTGCATCTTACAACAAGCATATTCCAATGTATATCAACGGAAATCTTGTATGGGGTGAAGAGCCTGATGGCACAAAGGCTGTTCCGGGTGCTGACCTTGAAAATCAGGGGACTGTAACTCCACCTATTACAACGGAGCCTACAACAACACCTACAACACCTCCTACAACAGAAGAGCCGACAGAAGTTAAATACGGTGATGTAAACTGTGACGGCGAAACTGATATCGCAGACGTTGTACTCTTAAAATGTCACCTTATTAATGCAGGTGGATATTCAATCACAAAACAGGGTATGGTGAATGGTGACGTTCAGAATGTTGGTAACGGAATTAACGTTCAGGACGCTATTGCAATTCAGAAAGCAACTCTTAAAATGGGCACACTTCCTGTTGAATAAAAAAATAATGAAAAAGGACGCTTCGGCGTCCTTTTTATATGTGAATAGACTTGATAAATGGCGGATTTACTGCTATGCTTTAATTTGGTGTTGTGCAAGATTTACAAAAAAATATCCCCTTAATTATAAGAATAACTGAAAATTTTAAAATCGCTTTACAATCAATTGCAAATATAATATAATAAATTTGAAGGGTGGTAAAAGGTGCTTACGTTGTGTAATTTTTCCATCATTGCTTACGCAGAAAAATCTGCTATAACCGCAGTGTTTGCACTGACATTGCGTTATATATTTATTTTTAAAATTTTGGGAGGGTATAACAATGCACAAGAAAATTTCTAGAGCAATCGCCGGAAGCCTTATGGCTGCTGCAATGGTTGCACCAACAGTTGCTAACGTTGTGCCAATGAATGCTTCTGCTCAGGCTCAGGTCCTCGGTGAAACAAGCTTCGAGTATAAGGCACTTCCTTGGCATACCTGTGAAACAAGCCCTGCTAAGCAGGACTTCTCAATTGAAGATGGAACATTCCACGTTAAAATCGATAATCCAAATGGTGGCGACGGCGAAAAATGGGATCTTCAGTTCAGACACAGAAATCTTAACTTCACAGCTGGTCATGAGTACAAGGTAAGTTTTAAAGTAAAAGGTTCATCCGGCTTACAGCTTTTCTCAAAGATCGGTAACATCAAGGGTGACGAAGAATATTTCGTTCTTAACGTTGATAAGATGCAGATGGGACCACACATGGGCAATGGTCAGTGGGGTTCAGCAATGACATTGTCAAGCTCTTATCAGACAGCTGAAGGTACATTTACACCTACAAAGGATCTTAAGGGCGTAGAATGGGCTTTCCACTATGCAAAGGGTAACCAGCATGGAGGTAATGCTAAGGCAGGCGACGAAATCTGGTTCGATGAAATGTCTATCGAATGTCAGACATGTACAAATTGTGGTGAAGAAGGCAGAACATTCGGTGCTACAAACCGTGACAACAGTGCTATCTTCGTTCCTGAAATGAAGGAGGGCGGCACGCTCGTAAACTACATTTCAGTTAACCAGATCGGTTACTATCCAAACCTTGCTAAGGTTGCTACACTCGGCGATAACCAGGGTGATATCCTTTACGGTGCATCAAAGATTACACTCAGCAAGGATACATATGACTTTGAACTCGTAGATGCAAGCTCAGGCGATGTTGTTTACGAGGGTACATCAGGCAAGAAGTTCTATGACGCTGATTCAGATGATAACGTTTGCAAACTCGATTTCTCAGACTTCGAAAAGCAGGGTACCTACTACCTCCGCATTAAGGGTGAAGACTGGAGATCAATGGAATTCAATATCAACGATCACATTTATTCAGATGATTCACATAACATGCTCACAAACGCTCTGAACTACTTCTATCAGAACCGTTCAGGTATTGATATTGAAGCTAAGTACATCACATCTGGCGATACAAGCACTCTTGCTCATAAGGGCGGTCATAAGACAGATACAGCTACAGTTCAGACACAGTGGCAGAATGAATATGCAAGCATTGACGAAGCTACAGGCAAATACGGTTCATCAAAAATCACTGCTAACGGTGGTTGGTATGATGCAGGTGACCACGGTAAATACGTAGTTAACGGCGGTATTTCAATTTGGACACTCCAGAATATGTATGAAAGAGCTATCCAGACTGAAGAAGGTGTTGCAAAGTTTGCAGACGGTGCAGATACAATGGTAATTCCGGAAGCAGGCGATGATGTTCCTGATATTCTCAATGAAACTGCATATGAACTCGACTTCATCAAGCAGATGAAGGTTGAAGCTGACGAACCAACATGGGGCAAGTATGAAGGCCTTTACTACCACAAGCTTCACGACCATAAGTGGACAGGTCTTGCTACAAGACCTGACGGCTACGAAACAGAATGGAAAACTACTCGTATAGTTAAGCCACCAACGTTCACAGCTACACTTAACTATGCTGCATGTGCTGGTCAGGCTGCAAGACTTTGGGCTCCATATGACAAGGCTAAGGCTGAAGAATACCTCGAAACAGCTAAGGAAGCTTTCAAGGCATATGAAAAGCACTGGTATGCTTACGACAAGACAGAAACTCAGCATCCAACACTTGACACAAAATGTGCTAAGGAAGAAATAAATGAAAAGTCACTCTATGCTCCAATGTGGCAGGCAAAGGGCGGCGGTCCTTACGGTGACGATAACGCTCTTGATGATGCTTACTGGGCAGCTTGTGAAATCTACCTTTCTGCTGTAGAAATGGGCGATGCTGATGCTGCTGAATTCAAGCAGGTAATTGACGATTCTAAATACGCATATAAGTGTGAAACAAGAATGGTCGGTGGTGAAAACAAGGACGGTTCATTTACTTCATTTAACTGGGGTAATACAGCTTCAGCTGGTACACTTTCACTTGCTCTTCACTCAGATCTCCTTTCAGATTCAGAAAATGCAAAGGTAAAGGAAACAATCATTGCTGCTGCTGATGAATACATCAAAATGGAAAACAAACAGGGTTACGGTATTCCTTACACATATGACGGTGAAGGCTACAACGATCCTAACAACCTCAAGCCTGATATCATTATCAATGGTTACGAATGGGGTTCAAACTCAATGGTAATCAACAACTGTATCGTTATGGCTTACGCTTATGACCTTACAGGCGGCGATGTTAACTATATGAATGGTGTTATTACAGCTATGGACTACCTCCTCGGTTGTAACCCACTTTCATTCTCATACGTTTCAGGTTACGGACAGTACAAGCTTCAGTATCCACACCACAGATATTGGTCATATGAGCTTGATGATACTCTCCCAATGGCTCCGGACGGTGTTCTCTCAGGTGGTCCTAACGCAGGTCTTCAGGATCCATACGTTCGTGCACTCGGATTTGTTCCAGGTGTAGCAACTAACCCATCACAGAGATGCTATGTTGACTCAATCGAAGCTTGGTCAACAAACGAAGTTACAATTAACTGGAACTCACCACTTGCTTGGATCGTTTCATTCCTTCAGGACGAAGCTGCTGATGCAGGTGGAACAACTCCTCCAACAACAACACAGCCTGGTACAACAAAGCCAACTACAGGCACTATAACAGTTACAAAGGCTGGCGACGCTAACTGCGATGGTGAAGTTGATCTTGCTGATACAGTTCTCGTTAAGTGCTACCTCATCAATGGTACAAAGTACTCAATCTCAGAACAGGGTCTTGCAAATGCTGACGTTCAGAGCACAGGTAACGGCCTCAATGCTCAGGACTGTCTCGCAATCCAGAAGTATGCTCTCAAGATGATTGACAAACTTCCTGTTTGATGACAAACTGAATTTATAAGAAATTATAAATAATATTAGGCTGCATAGGTAATTATCTATGCAGCCTTTGTATTTTTATATGCAGTTATGCACAAAAACTACAAAAATACCAAAATCGTAAGAATATGGCGAAAAAATGCTTGACTTTGGAGAATAGGTGTGATATAATGAAAATACCTCGTTTAGGGGCTTATTTTTTTGTCCCTTTTTCTGAGGGAGGCAAACAACCTACCTTTCGTTAAGCGAAAGAAGTATTTTTTCAGGAGGTGCCGATATGAGAGTAAAGGTTACTTTAGCTTGCACAGAATGTAAGCAGCGCAACTATGTTTCTAAGAAAAACAAGAAGAATGACCCTGACAGACTTGAAATGAACAAGCATTGCAAATTCTGCAGAAAGCATACTCTTCACAGAGAAACTAAGTAAGCGGAGGTCGGAAAATGGCTAAGGATAAAGAAAAGAAGACCTCGGATAAGTCGCAGAAAAAGCCAAACCGTGTTGTAAAATGGTTTAAGGACTTAAAAAGCGAAATTAAAAAAGTGACATGGCCAAGCCGTAAAGCTGTTGTTAACAATACAATCGTTGTACTTGCAACAGTTGTTGTTACAAGTATTTTTGTAGGGGCTCTCGACTTGGGATTTTACGAATTAGTAAAATTTTTCTATAATCACTAAACAGGGAATCTAAGGAGGATTTGAAATGTCAGAAGCAGCAAAGTGGTATGTTATTCACACCTATTCAGGCTATGAAAATAAGGTGGCTCAAAATATCGAAAAGGTTGTAGAAAACCGCAAGCTTCACGATCTTATCCAGGAAGTTAGAGTTCCTACTGAAAAGGTGACAGAAATCACCGACGGCAAAACTAAAGAGGTTGAGCGTAAAACTTATCCGGGTTATGTTTTGCTGAAAATGGTATGTACCGATGATTCATGGTATGTCGTAAGAAATACCAGAGGTTGTACAGGCTTTGTTGGTCCTGCATCAGAGCCAACTCCTCTTTCTGATAAAGAGGTAGAGTCACTCTTTGGAATAGACCTTTCATCAGTTAAGGTTAACTTCAAGGAAGGCGACAGAGTTCAGATTTCAGGAACAGCTATGGACGGCTTCGTCGGTGTCGTACAGAAAATTAATATCGACGACAAGACAGTTGATGTGCTCGTATCAATGTTCGGTCGTGAAACCCCAACAACACTACCACTCAGTCAGGTAGTAAGTGTTGAGGATTAGTTTAGGTCAAAAAGAAGCTCGAAAAGCTTCAGTGGGAGAGATAAAATAATCATTATCTCGCCATTTACCACATTTATGGAGGTGCGAATATAATGGCACAGAAAGTAGTTGGCTACATTAAGCTTCAAATCGCAGCAGGAAAGGCTACTCCTGCACCACCTGTTGGTCCTGCACTCGGTCAGCACGGTGTAAACATTATGGCATTCACAAAGGAATTTAACGAAAGAACTAAGAATGATATCGGTCTTATCATCCCTGTTGTAATCACAGTATACGCAGACCGTTCATTCACATTCGTTACAAAGACTCCACCTGCACCGGTTCTTATCAAGAAGGCTTGCGGCATCGAAACAGCTTCAGGTGTTCCAAATAAGACAAAGGTTGCTAATATTACAAAAGAACAGGTTCAGAAGATAGCTGAACAGAAAATGCCAGACCTCAACGCTGGTTCACTTGAAGCAGCTATGAGTATGATAGCAGGTACAGCTCGTTCAATGGGCATTGTAGTTGTTGACTAATTAAAATTATTGAATGATGAAAGGGATAATATCCCGATTCTGACTTCTCAATGGTGGGAGGAACATTCCGCTAATCGTATTAGCTATAAGCAATACGGTATTACCACTTAAATAGGAGGAAATATAATGAAACACGGCAAGAAATATGTTGACAGCGCAAAGGCTGTTGATAATTCAAAGCTTTATGAGTCTGTAGAGGCTCTTGACTTGGTTTGCAAGAATGCAAAGGCAAAGTTTGATGAAACTGTTGAAGCTCACGTTCGTCTTGGTGTAGACTCAAGACACGCTGATCAGCAGGTTAGAGGTGCAGTTGTACTTCCAAACGGAACAGGTAAAAAGGTAAGAGTTTGCGTATTCTGTAAAGAAGATAAGTACGAAGCTGCTCAGTCAGCAGGTGCAGAATTTGTTGGCGGACAGGATCTCGTTGACAAGATTATGAAGGAAAACTGGATGGATTTCGACGTAGTAATCGCTTCACCTGATATGATGGGTCTTGTAGGACGTCTTGGTAAGGTTCTCGGTCCACGTGGACTTATGCCAAACCCAAAGGCTGGTACAGTTACTCCTGATGTAGCAAAGGCTGTAACAGAAGCAAAGGCTGGTAAGATTGAATACCGTCTTGACAAGACAAATATCATTCACTGTCCAATTGGCAAGGCATCATTTGGTGCTGCTAAGCTTGAAGAAAACTTCACAACACTTATGGAAGCTATCGTAAAAGCTAAGCCTGCTGCTGCAAAGGGTACTTACCTCAAGTCATGTACTGTAACATCAACAATGGGCCCAGGCGTTCCTGTTGCAACAAGCAAGTACAGCGTTTGATTTTAATTAAAGATATTATAACGGAAATTCTTTAAGAATGTCTGTATAAAAATCAGGGTATCGAGTGATAAACTCGATACCCTTGTTTTTTTATTTAAGCTTGTCTGATTGAACAATCAGAATATCATTTGCAAGAAGCGTGAGATTTTCGGTTGGAACAATTGTAAGTCCGCTGCGCAGGATTACGAAAATTTTCAAGTCATAATCTTTTTGTATATCTGTTATTGATTTTCCAAGAAGCTTTGAACTGTCGTCAACAAGGATTTCGCCTATTTCAGACATTTCAATAAATTTTGTATCGCAGTTTTGTTTTTTTGTATATTGTTCAACAAAACCTGCGCTTATAATACCTGTTGGTATAGCAACAACACCTACACCAAGAAGCTCAATAAACATAGCCATAATTTTTCCGATAGTAGTAATCGGATAAATATCGCCGTAACCGACTGTCAGCATAGTTGAAAGACTCCACCATAGTCCCGAAAACGCATTCTGAAAAGCTTCGGGCTGAGCGTTATGTTCAGCATTGTAAATACCGAGCGATGAAGCAAGCATAAGAATAAGAATAATGAAAATCGAGGATAAAATCTGGTTTTTCTTTTCGAAAATGACGGAAGTAATAACATTGAAAGAGTCATATTGTGTATTGATGCGGAAAAGTCTGAAAATACGGACAACCCTTAATATTCTGAAAGCGATAAATCCTGAAAGGAAGAAGAATGGAAGAATTGTAAACAGTTCTACAATACCGTCGTATGAAAAGATAAATCGAAACCTTGCTCCGATTTTAGAGCTTTTTGGATAGAGAAAGTCTGCCGTCCAGAGTCTTAATGTATATTCAACGCAGAAGAGGAAAGTAGTAATTGCTTCAACGATATGAAAAAAAGTTCGGTATTCTGAGAGATAATCAAAGGTTTCAAGTAATATTACAAGAATATTTATAATGATTACCGATGTAAGTGAAAAATCGAAAATACGGCTTGGAATGTCATTTTTATTGTCAATCTGAATAATATCAAAAATACGTTTACGCATAGTCAGCCTCAATCAGTCTGTATATAGGATATTCAAATCCACATCAGCGTTTATTCCGTCTATTTTGCCATAGCAGCTCATCTGCCACATATCGTAATCGCCAACGTAGTCGGTGCTGTCGGTGTAGTGTGCAAGCCATACGGGATAATCATTTTTGACGTACCAGAAATTGTTAAGGAAATTTTTACTGCTGTATAGCATAGCGGAGTAACCATAATTTTCCATTTCGGAGTTAAAAAGCTCAAAGTAGCTGTTAAGGTCGTGTATACTCATTTCGTACTGCTGGAAATTTCCGAAGCTTTCCCAGTCGAATACAACAGGGAAGTCGAGCTTCTGACCGCCAAGCTGGTCGGCAATCCATTTTGCATTTTCTTTTATTTCGGCTTCGGTATTTGCTGTTGTATAGAGATAAACGCCGACTTCGAGTCCTGCTTCTTTGGCTTTTCTTATGTTATCCTGATAGAACTTGTCCATAGAGTGTTCATCGTAATAGGTTCCGATACGCATAATAGCGAAATCACAGCCTGCATTTTTAACAGCGTTGAAGTCGATATCTCCCTGCCATTTTGAAACGTCTATACCGAGTTTGCGATTTTCACCGCCATAATTAGCTTGGAAACTTTCAAATGAAAGACGGGAATTATTATCTTCGGCTTGAGGAATTTCATCTGTAACTGTAACGGTAAGATTCCAATCGGTACAGTTTCCGGAAGCGTCGGTAGCATAGGCGTGGATGGGATATTTTCCTGCAACGGAAGAATTTACCGTACCCTCGTATGTAAGCCTTACATTTCTGTCGTAATTATCTGCAACCCCGACAACGTTTGTGAGTTCAAAGGCTTCGCCCGTTTCAATCATAGCGCTTCCGCCTGAATTCAGAAGTGTAGGAGCGATTGTGTCCTGAACAAGGCACTCAAACGACTGATTATAGGTTGTGCCGTTGTAAATATATGTAAGCGGAAATTCAACAACACCTGTTTGTGACGTATCAATAAGCTCGTCCCCGTTTAAAAGTTCGACATTTGTGTTGACGATGAAATCGTTGATAGAAGTTTCGGAATAGACTTCGATGGAATCCTTTCCTTCAATCAGGGCTTCAGCGGGAGGCTCTGAAACTGCCATTGTGGTAGTAGCAGGCTGAGTTGCAACTGCTTCTGTGGCAACGGTTACAGAGGTCTGAGATACATTGGTAGTAGTCGGTGAAGTTGTTGTCGAAACAGGGGCGGAGGCAGGCTTTGCAACGGGCTTGCTGCACCCTGTAAGTAATAAAAAGGATAATATAAAAGCGGTTGCTTTGGTAAATTTCATAATAACTCCTTAAAGTGTAATTGAAAATAGTATTAATTAAATTGTATTATAATTAGGCGTTTTTGTCAAGAGGTACAAAAAACGGTGGTATGAATTACCACCGTTGTAAATTAATCGCCATATGTATATGTACCTTTGATATGACCGTATGAAATTATATTACCGCTGTCAGCGTTGCTGTTTTTATCTAAAGCCATGATGTTTGTGAAGAAAGCACCGCTTCCGCTGTTAAAATTCACATATATTTCTTCGCTTGGTTGTTCTTTGAGAGCAAAAACGTATATTTCGTAATCATGAGTTCCGCTTGGCGGATATGGACCGACATATTCCTCCTCGGAAGCCCAACCCTGAGCAAGAGTTGTATCGGTTACATTTGGCGATATCCAATGAATCCAGTTACCGGCAGAGGTATCAACCATATAAATTGAATATAGAGCCGCGTCTGAAACAGAATTCCAACTGAGCTGTGGTGACTGGTTCGAACCATTTTCTGTATCGGTGATAGATGTATCCCATACGCCGTCTTTAAGACTTTCGGAGGTGAGTTCGAAAGTAGGAATATCACAATCCTGTAGTGTAACGACTTGAGGCTGAGTAACAGCTTCGGTAGGTGCTTCTGTAGCTTCAGTTTGTGCTTCTTCCATAACCGAGCTTTCATTTTTTTCATTAGAGCTGTTGGCGGTATTTTTTTCTGAATTGTTACATCCTGCGAGTGTAAGAGAAAATACACCGAGAACAGTAATAAATACCATTTTTTTAAGTTTTTTCATATATAATCCTTTCTGAATACAGCATGCATCAATATAACATTATAAGGGAGAATACCGAAAAATGCAATAGTATTATAGCATAGATATATAATGCTGTCAAGGAAGAGAAAATCCAAATTATTTCATAGGAAAAAGGCTTGCAATTATTGTGTAAAAGTGTTATAATAATATAATTGAGATAAGTATGCTCATTTGCGGTAAATAATCGGAAAATAATAGAAGGAAGGCGATAATTTGATAAAAAGTATGACAGGCTACGGCAGAGCACAGCAGATTATTGACGGACGAGATATTCTTGTAGAAATTCGTTCCGTAAACCATAGATATTTCGAATTTTCATCAAGAGTACCAAGAGCGTATGGCTATCTTGACGAAAAGCTTAAAAGTTTTTTGCAGGGTAAGGTAAACAGAGGTAAGGTTGAAATTGCCGTTACAATAAACATTATTGAGGGCAAGGACGCTCTTATCAAGGTGAATAAATCAATTGCTAAAGGATATATCGACGCATTGAGAGAGGTTAATGAAGAATTACAGCTTCGTGATGACCTTTCACTTTCAAATCTTCTCAGATTTCCTGATACATTTAACATACAGAAAAACGTTGATGATGAAGAAGAAATATGGAACGCTGTTTCAGAGGTTGCATCAGAAGCTCTTGAAAAATTCATTTCAATGCGTGAAGCTGAGGGACAGCGTCTGAAAAAAGATGTACTTACAAGAAGCGGATATATTCTTGAAAACGTTGCGAAAGTTGAAAAGCTTTCACCAGAAACTGTTGAAAATTACAGAAACCGTCTTTATCAGAAGCTAAAAGAGGTTCTTGAATCAACCGACATCGATACACAGAGAATATTAACCGAAGCGGCTATTTTTGCAGACAAGATTGCTGTTGATGAAGAAACAGTCCGCCTGAGAAGTCATGTTTCACAGCTTGAGGGACTTTTTGACTCAGATGAAGCAATCGGCAGAAAGCTTGATTTTATCGTTCAGGAAATGAATCGAGAGGTAAATACAATCGGTTCAAAATGTCAGGACGTAAATATTACAAAAATTGTAGTTGAAATGAAATCTGAAATAGAAAAAATCAGAGAACAAATTCAGAATATCGAATAACGGGGTTAGATATGAAGCTTATAAATATAGGATACGGAAATATGGTTGCATCAAACCGTATAATTTCAATAGTAAGCCCTGAGTCCGCACCGATAAAACGTCTTGTGCAGGAGGCAAGAGATAGCGGAAATGCAATAGACGCTACATACGGAAGAAAAACAAGAGCCGTTATAATAATGGACAGCGGACACATAATATTATCATCGCTCATAACAGATACAGTAGCGGCAAGAATAAATGAAAGCGAGGAAAATGAAGAAGATGAGTAAGGGACTTTTAATCGTTGTGTCAGCACCATCAGGCTGCGGAAAGGGTACAATACTCGGTGAAATTTTAAAGGACGATAAATTTTATTACTCAGTTTCGGCAACAACACGCAGTCCTCGTGAGGGTGAGCAAAACGGTGTTAATTACCACTTTATTACAAGAGAAGATTTTGAAGAGCGTATAAAAAACAACGCGATGCTCGAGTATGCCGAATATTGCGGAAATTACTATGGAACTCCTAAAAAAGAAATAGAAGAAATGCGTGAAATGGGAAAGAATGTGCTTCTTGAAATAGAGGTACAGGGTGCAATGAAGGTAAGAGAGATTTGCCCTGATGCAGTATTTGTATTTATTCTTCCTCCTTCTGTAAACGAGCTTGAACGCAGACTAAGAAAAAGAGGAACAGAAACAGATGAGGTAATCGCAGAAAGAGTTTCACAGGCAAAAGGTGAGCTTGCGTTTGCCGAAAAATATGACTATGTTGTAGTTAACAATGCTCTTGAGGACGCAATATGCGATTTCAGAGCTGTTATAAAAGCAGAGGAACTTAAAGTTTCCAATGCAAAAGAAATTATAGATGAGGTGATTAATAATGCTTAGACCTGCAGTGTCACAGATTATTACAAAGAATGAGAGCTGCTATTCACTTGTAATTGCAGTTGCAAAAAGAGCAAGAGAAATTGCCACAGACCTTTATGAGCAGAATATGGTGCTTCCTGAAAAGCCTGTAAAGACTGCTGTTGAGGAATTTGCCTGCGGTAAATACAGAATTGTTGAGGCTGAAAAAAATAAGTAATGAATGAGGCTTTGATTGCTGAAATAGCCGTAAGCAATACAGCGTATACATTTGATTGCCTTTTCAGCTATGCTGTACCGCAAAAAATGGCTGACCGACTGAAAAACGGATGCAGGGTTCTGGTTCCGTTCGGAAGAGGAAACAAAAGCCGTACAGGTATGGTGTTGAAGCTCAGAAAAGGCGATGCCTCAAAGCTTAAAGAAATCGTTTCACAAATAGACAGCGAGCCTGTTTTGTCCGATGAGCTTCTGTTGCTTGTCGGATATATGCGTGATACTGCTTTTTGTACTTACTATGAGGCAATAAAGATAATGCTTCCACCTGCAATGAATGTGAGGGTGAGCGAAAAAATAACTGCCAATACGTCGTTTTCAGCGTATAATAAACTTACAGATGCTCAGCGTGAATTGCTTGAATGCATTACCGTATCAGGTGCAAATGCTGCTGAAAGCTTAATAAGCGAAAATTCAGACGATATAGCTGTGCTGAAAGAAAAAGGTGCGATTATATCAGAGAATATATTCAGAAATGCTGTAAGCGATAATACAGTGAAAATGGTAAGGCTTACAGAGGAATATGTTCAGTCACCTGAAGAGTTCAAATTGACTCCGAAGCAGAAAAAAACAGCAGAGCTTCTTATGGAGTACGGCTGTGCTTCTGAAAAAGAAATTGCATATATGTGCGGAGTAACGCTGACGGTTGTAAAAAGACTTGTTGCAAACGGTGCGGCGGAGGAGTTTGAATGTGAGGTTCTCCGAAGCGTAGGCGTCAGCGACTGTAAAAAGCGTAACATAGAAGATGTTGTTCTGTCAGATGAACAACAAAGTGTTTTCGACAGTATTTCTGATGTGATTGAAAAAAGGCAGTATCAGTATTTTTTGCTTCACGGAGTAACTGGAAGCGGAAAAACTTCAGTTTTTGAAAAGCTTATTGACAAGACGATTTCACTCGGCAGACAGGCACTTCTGCTTATTCCCGAAATTTCACTTACGCCTCAGATTTTAAGAAGCTTCCGTGGAATTTTCGGAGAAAGAGTAGCAGTTATTCACAGCAGCTTGTCGCTTGGTCAGCGTCTTGATGAATATAAAAGAATAAAAAGAGGTGAAGCGGATATTGTAATCGGTACACGAAGTGCAATTTTCGCTCCGCTTGATAATATAGGTATTATTATTATGGACGAGGAGGGTGAGCGTTCATATAAATCAGACAGTGCTCCCCGATATAATACCTCTGATATAGCAAAATTCAGATGCAGAAATAATAATTCCGCATTGGTGCTTGCTTCGGCAACACCAACGATAGAAAGCTATTATAACGCCGAAAAAGGCTTGTATAAGCTTCTTGAAATGAAAAAAAGGTATCATTCTGACTTGTTGCCGAGGGTTGAGATTGTTGATATGAATCTTGAACGTCAAAACGGTAATAATACAGAATTCAGTCAAAAGCTTGTTGAGGAAATAAGACTTAATCTTCAAAACAGAGAACAGACTATACTACTTCTCAACAGAAGAGGTTATCATACAATCATAAGCTGTTGTGACTGTAATGAGCCTGTTTACTGTCCTAATTGTACGGTTGCTATGACGTATCATAAAATGAACGGAAAGCTTATGTGCCATTATTGCGGCTATACGTCGGATATGGTGAAAACGTGCGAAAAGTGCGGCGGTGACAGATTTAAAAAAATGGGATTTGGTACACAGCGTCTTGAAGAAGAGCTTGAAATGTATTTTCCCGATGCAAGAATACTTCGAATGGATGCAGATACAACCTTTTCACGATATGCGTATGAGGAAAAATTCAATGCCTTCGGGAAAGGTGAGTATGACATAATGATTGGTACTCAGATGATAGGAAAAGGACTTGATTTTCCGAATGTAACACTGGTTGGAGTGCTTTCCGTCGATAAGTCACTCTTTGCGGGAGATTTTAGAAGCTATGAGCGTACATTTTCGCTGATAACTCAGGTTGTCGGACGAGGCGGCAGAGGTCAGAAACAGGGAAGAGCATATCTCCAGACCTTTATGCCGGACCATTATGTAATGTGCCTTGCCGCAGAGCAGGACTACAAAAGCTTCTATAATGAAGAAATTGCAATAAGACGAGCAATGGTGTTTCCGCCGATATGCGATATGTGCATTATCGGAATATCGGGAATAAGTGATTTCGGAACAAAAATTGCCGCAGACAGAATAATAGATGTGATGACGGAATATTTTAATAATAATAATCCCAAAACACCAATAAGAGTAATCGGACCTGTAAAATGCTCATACGGTAAAATCAACGGCAAATACAGGTATAGAATAATGATAAAATGCAAAAATACTTCTGAGATAAGAAATGCGGTAAGAGAAATACTTTCCTGCGCATCAAAATTGAAGGAGTGTGCTAAAATAAATATGTATGCCGATATGAATGGAGATATCGGTGTATAACGGAGGAAATTATGGCACTTAGAAAGATTTTAACTCAGGACGACGAATTGCTTCACAAGGTATGTAAGCCTGTTGAGACTTTTGACGAAAAGCTTGGACAGCTTCTTGACGATATGCACGAAACACTCGATAAGGCTCAGGGAGTAGGTCTTGCAGGTCCACAGGTCGGAGTATGCAGAAGACTTTTTATAATGCACCTTGATGAAGATGATGTAATTGAAGCAATCAATCCTCAGATATTGAAAACAAAAGGTAAGCAGAGAGTTATGGAGGGTTGTCTTTCATGTCCTGATACATGGGGATATGTCAGAAGACCTATGAAATGCGTACTTAAAGCACAGGATAGAAACGGAAAATGGTTTGAAAGATCATTTTCTGAGCTTGGCGCACA
Organism: Ruminococcus sp.; assembly: GCA_015066925.1. GTDB lineage: Bacteria > Bacillota > Clostridia > Oscillospirales > Ruminococcaceae > Ruminococcus. The sequence goes on along the minus strand of SVNL01000003.1, from coordinate 23,722 downwards.
GTGCGTATGCCACGAAAACGACCACCTCGACGGTCATGTTTTTACCGAAATAGTAGAGGAATTTGTTGTTCCCGGAGATGATGAATAATGAGTAAGCTTAATATTGTTTTTATGGGAACTCCTGATTTTTCAGTACCGTGCCTGAAGGTTCTTGCTGAGAGCGAGGATAATGTTGCGGCAGTTTTTACTCAGCCCGATAAGCCAAAGGGCAGAGGCTATAAAATGATTCCAACTCCTGTAAAAACAGCGGCACAGGAATATGAAATACCCGTATATCAGCCTCTTTCACTCAGAAATGGAGATGATGCGGCAGAGGCTATGAAAATTCTGGAAGAAATAAATCCTGACTTGATTGTTGTTACAGCTTATGGTCAGATACTTCCGAAAGAAATTCTTACATTGCCTAAATACGGCTGTATAAATATACATGCCTCACTTCTTCCACGTTACAGAGGCGCCGCACCTATACAGTGGTGTATACTTAACGGCGAAAAGAAAACAGGCGTGACATCTATGCTTATGGACGTAGGTCTTGATACAGGAGATATGCTCCTTAAATCAGAAACTGAAATAGGCGAAAATGAAACAGCTCAAGAGCTTTGGGACAGACTTTCTGTAATGGGCGGAGAGCTTCTTGCAGAAACAATAACTGCTCTTAAAGCAGGGAAATTAGCTCCCGAAAAACAAAATGACGAGTTGTCGTGTTATTCACCAATGATAAAAAAGGAAATGAGTCAGCTTGATTTCAGTGAGTCTGCAGAGAAAATTCATAATATAATCAGAGGAATAACAGGCTTTACAATGCTTGACGGTAAAAGATTAAAGATTTATCGCAGTACGATTTCAGGGGCAGAAAATACAAATGCCGCAAACGGTGAAATAACAGATGCAGAAAGCTTTGGCGTAAAATGCGGCGACGGAAAAATTATAACATTCGAAGAAATACAGCTTGAAGGAAGCAAACGTATGAAAACAGCAGATTTTCTTAGAGGAAAAAAACTAACAAAGGGAATAATTCTGGGATAAATATCTAGGAGGGTACTATGGATATTATTTTGCTTTTAATTGCACTTTTAGTTTCAATGTGGGCATCGTTCAACGTAAAAAGTACATTCAAGAAATACAGCAAGGTTTACAGCAACAGAGGATATACAGCAGAACAGGTTGCAAGAAAAATACTTGACGAAAATGGCTTATATAATGTAGGAATAGAACGTGTAAGCGGAAATCTCAGCGACCATTATGATCCAAGAGAAAATGTAGTAAGACTTTCAGATACCGTTTATGGTCAGACATCTGTTGCCGCAATTGGTGTAGCGGCTCATGAATGTGGTCATGCAGTTCAGCATGCACAGGAATATACTCCGATAAAAATAAGAACAGCTATTATTCCTGTTACACAGTTTGGTTCAACACTTTCATATCCTCTTATATTAATAGGATTTTTAATGGGCGGCTTTAATATTTTTACTACAATAGGAATATGGCTTTATGTAGCCGTAGTTGTATTCCAGCTTGTAACCCTGCCTGTTGAATTCAACGCAAGCTCAAGAGCATTGAAGACTCTTGAGGGATGTGCATATCTCGAGGGTGAAGAAAATGCACAGGCAAGAAAGGTTCTTACAGCAGCAGCTTTGACTTACGTTGCAGCACTTTTCGCAGCTGTTGTAACACTTATAAGACTTATTCTTATGGCAAACAGAAGGCGGTAATATGAAAGACCCCAGATTTCTCGCTGTACAGCTTCTGGACAAAACGTTCAGAAGCGGCAGCTATTCAAATATACAGCTTGGAAGCGGACTTGAAAAATCTGAAATGTCCGATAGGGATAAGCGTCTTTGCTCTGTAATATACTACGGAGTTATTGAACGTAAAATAACGCTTGATTATATTATTTCACAGCTTGTTAAACGTCCGATAGAAAAGCTTGATTTAACAGTGCTGAATATATTAAGATGCGGAGTTTATCAGCTTCTTTTTATGGATAATATTCCTGATAATGCCGCTGTCAATGAAAGTGTAACGCTTGCAAAAAAGTTTAAAAAGGCAAGTGCGTCGGGAATGGTCAATGCGGTGCTCAGAAATTTAATCAGACGTGATAAGCAGTATGCTATTCCTATGGATATACTTATTTCCTCTTCAATAGAGTATTCTGCACCTGTATGGATGATAGACAGCTTTATTGCAGATTACGGAATGGAGAATATGACTGATTTGCTGTCTGACGCATTAAAGAAACCACCTGTAACGGTAAGATTTAATACGCTTAAAGCAACAGAAGATGAAATAATTTCACAGCTTGGAAATATAAAAGCAGAAAAGAGCTTACTGCTTGAAAATTGCTACGAGCTTGACGGCGGAGATGTAACCGCAACAGATGCATTCAAAAACGGACTGCTTCACGTTCAGGATAAGGCTTCACAGCTTTGTTGCCGCGCACTGAATCCTACAGCGGACGATAAGGTTCTTGACCTTTGTTCAGCACCCGGAGGAAAAACGTTTACAATGGCAGAGATGATGAACGGTAAGGGTGAGATTTATGCCTGCGACCTTCATGAAAAAAGAGTAAAGCTTATTGCTGATGGTGCAAAACGACTTGGACTTGAGAATATAAAAACAATGGCGGCAGATGCATCGGTCTATAACGAAAAGCTTCCGAAGTTCAGCAAAATACTCTGTGACGTTCCGTGCTCAGGTTTGGGAGTAATAAGACGCAAACCCGAAATAAAATATAAAAATCCGTCGGATTTTGAAGGACTTCCGACTATACAATATAAAATAGCCGAAAATGCACTTAATTATCTTGAAGTTGGCGGAGAAATGGTTTATTCAACGTGTACTCTGCGTAAAGAGGAAAATGAAAGAGTTATTGAGAAGCTTATTGAAAATCATCCGGAAATTGAGGGTGTAAGCTTTCTTGAGGATTTCGGCGAACCGTTTGGCAGTTTTTATGCTTCGATTTTTCCGAAGTATTTTGGTTCAGATGGATTTTTTATCTCAAAAATCAGAAAAGTAAGGTGATTGCTTGAGCAAAATTGACATAATGTCGTTGAGTCTTTCAGAGCTTGAGGACGAGCTTGTGAAGCTTGGCGAAAAGAAATTTCGCGCAAAACAGATTTTTCAATGGCTCCATCAGAAAAGAGTATCTGACTTTGATGAAATGACTAACATATCTGTCCAATTGCGTGGCTTGCTGAATCAATGTTTTTGTATAAAAAGTCTATTTATAGCAAAAAGGCTTGAATCTTGTATAGATAATACTGTAAAATATCTATATGGGCTTTCTGACGGCAATTATGTCGAAACAGTACTGATGAAATATAATTATGGTTACAGTATTTGTGTGTCAACTCAGGTTGGATGTAAAATGGGATGCAGATTTTGTGCGTCCGCTATTGCAGGATATGTAAGAAGCCTTGAACCGTCAGAAATTCTTATGCAGATTTATGAAACAGAAAAAAATGCCGGAATACGTGTTTCGGGTATCGTGCTTATGGGTATCGGAGAGCCGTTAGATAACTATGATAATGTAGTTAAATTTTTCAGGCTCATTTCTGCTCCTGAGGGTAATAATCTGAGCTTAAGACACGTTACGGTTTCAACATGCGGAATAGTTCCGAAAATATATGAGCTTGCAAAGCTCAGACTGGGGCTTACGCTTTCAGTATCGCTTCATAGTGCCGATAACGACAGAAGAAGCGAAATAATGCCTGTAAATAATACATATAATATTAACGAGCTTATTAGAGCGTGCAGATATTATGTCGACGAAACAGGCAGACGTGTTACTTTTGAATATGCCGTAATTGATGATGTGAATTCATCAAAGGCAGATGCCGATAAGCTTGCTGACCTTATACGAGGTATCAATTGTCACGTTAACCTTATCCCTGTAAATAAGGTTAAGGAGAGGAATTTCAAGACGGCAAGAGAGGGCGTTGAAAAATTTGCCGAATATCTTCAGAAGAGAGGTATAAATGCTACTGTAAGAAGAACTCTCGGAAGTGATATAGAAGCAGCGTGCGGACAGCTAAGACGTGACGCATTAAAAAATAAAGAGAACGGAGGTGCGGAAGATTGAGGCATACAGCTTTAACAGATATAGGTTTAAGACGAGATGAAAACCAGGATATGGTAAAATGTGAGTATTTCGGAGAAAATATCCTCGCAGTCGTGTGTGACGGTATGGGCGGCGAAAGAGCAGGCAAAGAAGCAAGTGCAATTGCCATTGAAGAGGTTATAAGCCGTTTCAGCGAGGGATATAGTGAAGAGCTTGAAGACGAAGAAATACGAAAGCTGCTTATAGCGTCAATTTCAGCCGCAAATTCCGTAATATATACAAAAGCACGTTTTGATTATAAAAACTTTGGTATGGGTACAACCTGTGTAGCGGCATTTGTAAATGAAAAAGCCGCATATATCGCAAATGTAGGCGACAGCAGATGCTATGTTATAACAGAAGAAGGCCTTTGTCAGGTTACGACAGACCATAATGTAGCCGCATTGCTCTATGAACAGGGAAAAATTTCAGAAGATGAGCTTGTAAATCATCCACAGAAAAATATGCTTATAAGAGCAGTGGGTGTGGATAAAACAGTTCAGATAGATACATTTATTCTTGATTATGACGATAAAATCAGCTTGTTGTTATGTTCAGACGGACTTTCCGGATACAGCAGCAATGATGAAATATATGAGGTAATAGTTGATACGCCTTTCGAAACTGTTGCACAGGAGCTTGTAAAGCTTGCATACAGTAAGGGTGGGCGAGATAATATAACAGTTGCTTTAATTACCGATTAATAGTGGAGGATAATTATAATGGATAAAAACATAGGCAAAAAGCTTGACGGCAGGTATGAAATTACCGAGCTTATAGGCGTCGGCGGAATGGCGGACGTTTATAAGGGTACAGATGTAATTGATAATAAGCCTGTTGCAATTAAAATTCTTAAAAAGGAATTTGCAGAGAATGAAGAGTTTTTAAGACGCTTCAGAAATGAATCAAAGGCAATTGCCGTTCTCTCGCACCCTAATATCGTAAGAATATATGATGTCGGATTTTCAGATAAAATCCAGTATATCATAATGGAATATATCGACGGAATTACGCTTAAAGAGTATATCGAAGAAGAAAAGGTTTTAAGCTGGAAGGATACAGTTCATTTTGTAATACAGATTTTAAGAGCACTCCAGCATGCACATGATAAAGGCGTTGTACATCGTGATATAAAGCCACAGAATATAATGATGTTTACCGACGGAACAATCAAGGTCATGGATTTCGGAATTGCAAAATTTGCAAGAGAAGAAGGAAAAACTGCTACTGACCAGGCAATCGGAAGCGTGCATTATATAAGTCCTGAACAGGCAAAGGGCGATGTTACCGATGAAAGAAGTGATATCTACTCAGTCGGCGTAATGCTCTATGAAATGCTTACAGGAAAGAAACCTTTTGATACAGATAACCCTGTTTCAATCGCTGTAATGCATATGCACGATATTCCTGAACGTCCTAAGGCAGTAAATCCTAATATCCCTGACGGACTTGAGGAAATAATTCTTAAAGCAATGGAAAAATCTCCGGACGAACGTTATCAGACAACATCTGAAATGATAAGCGACATCGAAGATTTTAAAAATAATCCTGAAATTAATTTCGGATATTATACGGAGGACGCTATGGAAGAAGAAAGCGACAGAACCCGATTCTTTGCGGCAATAAATTCGGAAGAACAGACAAATGATAAAATACCGCTTCCGCCTGCAGATGACGATTCGGAATATTACAAAAACAGCGGCGATTACTATGATGATGAATACGATGAAGATGAAGACGATGAGGAAGAGGAACGTCGTTCATCATTGCTTGTTCCTGTACTTACAGCGGTTACAATCGTAGTAATTATCGTAGCAGTAGTGTTCCTTTTCGCACTTTTAAAGGGAACAATTTTAGGTGACAGCAAGAGCAGTAACTCAGTAAAAATGCCGTCACTTATCGGTATGGATTACAATGAAGCACTTAAAAAATACGGTAAATCCATAAAAATCGTAAACGAGGGTACAGAGTATAACGAAATGCAGAAGGACTGTATTTTCGAACAGAGCATTGAGCCGAATACTCCTGTAAATAAAGCAACACAGGTTAAGGTTAAGGTAAGTCTTGGACTTAAAACCGTAAATGTACCTGATGTATTTGACCAGAACTTTATGCTGGCACAAAGAAGTCTTACAGAGCTTGGACTTGTCGCCGAAAAGCGTGAGGAATCAAGTGATGAGCTTGAAGAAGGTCAGGTTATAAGAACTGAGCCTGAAGCAGGTACTCCTGTTGAGCCTGGTACAAAGGTTATTCTCTTTGTAAGTATGGGTAAAAATACAGAGCAGATAAAGGTTGTTAACCTTGTAGGAAAAACCTTTGAAAACGCAGAACAGCTTTGTTCGTACAGAGGCCTTAAGGTACTTCCTGTTGAAGCACCGTCTTATGAGCCTGAGGGAATAGTATTTGAACAGAGTATCGCTCCTGATGAGGTTGTTGAATCGGGTACTGAAATTACACTTTATGTAAGTAACGGTGTAATACCTGAGGGTGCTGTATCATACTCACTTAAACTTCCAAGCGATGCAGAGGGAAGATTTGAGCTTGACTTTATCGTTGACGGCAAACCAAGCTCAGTATCAAGCGGAACAATTATAGCTCCGCAGATGCCGCAGGTAACAGTTGAAGTACCCGGACAGGGTGAGGCTGCAAATGTAATAGTAACTCTTACAAACAGAAATAATTCCAAAACAGTAACTCTTGGAACATATACATTTGACTTTGCAAATAAGAGCTACAGAACACTTAGCGAAGATATAGCAGGAGCGTTCTCGGCAGTTGACGGAATTTATATTCCTCCGACAGAACCGCCTACAGAACCTCCGACAGAGCCGCCAACGCAGGCTCCTACACCACCTCCGACAGAGCCACCAACGCAGGCTCCTACACCACCTCCGACAGAGCCGCCAACGCAGGCTCCTCCACCGCCAACACAGGCTCCTACAGAAGCACCTGCACAGCAGCCACAGGGGAATGTACAGCAGCAGTATTGGAATGAAAATCAGTATTGGAATTCCAATCAGCCATGGAATAATGCCGCATAATAATATTGTCGTTTGCTTATAAATTTGGAGAAATTATGACAGTAGATAATAAAATCAAAACAGGAATAATAACCAAATGTCTTGGGGGACTCTATACAATAGAGTCCCCTGACGGTATATATGAGTGTAAAGCAAGAGGAGTATTCAGAAACAAGGGTATAAGTCCATATGTCGGAGATTATGTAGAGTTTTCAGACGGAGTAATCACTAAAATTTCCGACAGAAAAAATTGTATAATAAGACCTCCGCTTGCAAATCTGGACAGGCTTATTTTTGTAGTATCAACGTGTAAGCCGTCGCCAAATCTTCTTTTGCTTGATAAATTCATAGCAATTGCAGAGTATAAGAAAATCGAGCCTGTAATAGTAATAACGAAAACTGACTTGTCGGATTATGAAAATATAATGTCGATATACAGCAGAATAGGAATAAAGGTTATAGCTGTTGATTATTCCGACAGCAGTACCATAGAAAGCGTAAAGGAGCTTTTAAAGGGCAAAATAAGTGCGTTTACAGGAAATTCGGGAGCAGGTAAGTCTACACTTCTGAATGCAATAGATGCAGGGCTTGCTATACCTACAGGAGAAATAAGCGAAAAGCTCGGAAGAGGACGTCATACAACTCGTCACGCAGAGCTTTATAAAATATGCGAAGGATATATCGCTGATACTCCCGGATTTTCAACATTTGAAACGAATAAATACGATATAATTTTTAAAGAGGACTTAGCAGGCTGTTTCAGAGAATTTGCAGAGTATTCCGATGACTGTAAATTCAGCGATTGTGCTCATATCTGCGAAAAGGGCTGTAGTGTAATTGCCGCAAAAAATGACGGAAAAATATCCGAAAGCCGTCACAGCAGCTATTGCGAAATGTATGAGGAAGCAAAGAAAATCAAGGAATGGGAGCTTTAAAATGAAAAGATGCTGTATATTTTCGGGCGGAGAGCTTGAAGAGTACAATTTTATCGAAATAAAGGATACGGATTATATAATATGTGCCGACAGCGGATTAAAGCATGCTCAAAGATTGAAAATAGCTCCCGACCTTGTAATAGGAGATTTTGATTCATATTCGGGAGACATTCCGCAAGATACTGAATGTATCAGTTGCAAACCCGAAAAGGATGATACCGATACTCTTATGGCAGTAAAACAGGCTATATCAAGAGGCTTTGACGAGATAATGATATATGGCGGATATGGCGGACGTTTCGACCATACTATAGCTAATGTACAGACTCTGAAATATGCAATGGAGCATGGAGTAAGAGCATACCTTGAGGAAAGCCAAAATAAGACGTATATGCTCTCAGAGGGCGTTCACAGGCTTTTTAGCGAGAAGAAATACCTTTCTGTTTTTGCATACGGCGGAGAGCTTAAAATAAAGAAGCTCAGCGGAGTTAAGTATGAGCTTGAAAATACAGCGTTAAACGTAGATTTTCCTCTTGGTGTAAGCAATGAGATAGAAAGCGAAGAAGCAGTAATTGAAATTGAAGAGGGAACGGCACTTATAATCTGCTCGGATTAATAACATTTTTTTCAGAACTGAATATAATGAAAGTGTAAGGAGGGATACATATGAAAATAGTAGTTATCAGAAGCCCTAAAATGCTTTCGGGAATATTCAGAATGATTTTTAAGATAAAAAAAGAAGAGCAGTAAAAAAGGCGGAAAATCCGCCGTACATATTTATTAGGGTATATAGTAATATGAAAGAAAAAATCAAGGAATTTTTAAAGAAGAATCTTCTGCTTATTGTTGTGCTTGTTGCTTTTATACTTATATGCAGTTATTTTGGAATAACTGTCTGTCCGTTTATGAAGAAAACAGGATATCCGTGTCCCGTATGCGGAGCAACAAGAGCATATCTTGCTGCGGCAAGGCTTGATTTCAAAGCCGCTTTCGAATATCATCCGCTTTTTCCGATACTACTGCCTATGTTTGCATATATGGCTTTCGGAAAAAAGCCGCTTTTTGGAAGTAAAAAACGTGAGAAAGTCATAACAATTTTGTTTTTTTTAACAATATTTTGTGTATGGATATATAACTTATACCGAATAATAAGAAATTAGGATTATTTTGTAGTTTTATGGTTGACAATTTGTCAAAAATATGATAAAATAATGAAAATAATACTAAAGGAGGAACTAAATTAATGGCAAAGGAAAGAAATATTGTTGTTTGTATTATTCTTACTATCGTTACTTGTGGTATCTACAGCTTGATTTGGATGGCACAGATGAATGATGAAGCAAGAGCAGAAGCAAATGATTCTGAGGGAACAACAGGTGGTATGGTTGTACTTCTTACTATCGTTACTTGTGGTATCTATGAAATTTACTGGTTCTACAAGATGGGCGCAAGAATGAAGGCTGCCGGCGATAACAATAACGTTGCTATTGAAGACAGAAGCACAATTTACCTTATTTTATGTATAGCTCAGTACTTTGTAGGTATTACAACATACATCAATATGTGCCTCATTCAGAGCGACCTTAACAATATTGCAAATTCAAAGACAAACATCTAATTGAATAGGCGAAACAATAAAAGCTGATGTAATTTAATACATCAGCTTTTTTGTAATTACAGGGGATTAACATTATCGTTATCCTTATTTTTATGCATAATTTCAATAACCTCCTTCATCATATCAAACGGACGAGTTTTAGGAGTAATTTTTATAGCAATATAAGGGTTTGAAAGACTGTTAAAGGTAATTCTGCCCTTATAAGCGGCAGAAAGAGCGTAAATCTGAGACATTGTCGGACGCTCGATATAAAAATACATCGAACCGTTTCGCTGATTTATTTCAGAAATACAAAGATGTGAAGCCATATTTCGAAGCAGAGAAACATCAATGAGTCCTATAACAGACTTAGGAGGCTCACCGTAACGGTCGATAAGCTCGTCAATAAGCTCAAGCTTTTCGTTATCGTTCGTAACGAGGATAATCTTGCGGTAGATGTCAATTCTCTGATTAAGGCTTGAAATATAGTTTTCGGGAATATGAGCGTCAATCTGAATATCTACAGTACATTCAAGTACCTTTTCCGGAGCCTCGCCTTTTTCTTCCGCGATAGCTTCAGAGAGCAGTTTGAGATACATATCATATCCGACAGCTTCCATATGACCGTGCTGTTTACCACCAAGAATACTGCCTGCACCACGTATTTCGAGGTCACGCAAAGCAATTCTGAAGCCGCTTCCGAACTGAGTAAACTCTCTCATAGCATTAAGACGCTTTGTAGCAATTTCGGTAAGAACCTTATCCTTTCTGAACGTAAAATAAGCGTAAGCACGTCTGTTTGAACGTCCTACACGTCCTCTTAGCTGGTATAGCTGAGAAAGTCCGAAACGGTCGGAGTCTTCAATTATAAGCGTATTTACGTTAGGAACATCAACGCCTGTTTCGATAATGGTGGTACATATGAGAATATCTATTTCCTGATCTACAAGCTGACGCCAGATATCCGACATTTTTTCTTCGGGCATCTGACCGTGAGCATAGGCGATACGAGCGTCAGGCAGAAGCTGAGAGAGATTTGCGGCACATGACTGAATAGTTTCAACTCTGTTATGAATATAGTAAATCTGACCGCCACGTTTAAGCTCTCGTGTAATCGCCTGTAGGATAATTCCTTGGTTATACTCTATAACGTAGGTCTGAACGGGATGTCTGTCCTGAGGAGGCTCTTCTATAACCGACATATCACGGATACCACTCATAGCCATATTAAGTGTTCTGGGGATTGGTGTTGCGGATAGAGTAAGAACGTCTATGCCTGAAAAGGTTTCCTTGAATTTTTCCTTATGAGCAACACCGAAGCGTTGTTCCTCGTCGATAATGGCAAGACCTAAATCCTTGAAAATAACGTTTTTCTGGATAATTTTGTGAGTACCGATAAGAAGGTCTATAGAACCTTTTTTCAGCTTTGAAAGAATTTCTGTCTGCTGTTTAGGAGTTCTGTAACGAGAAAGAAGCTCAATATTGACAGGGAAATGCTCAAAGCGGCGTAAAGCAGTCTGATAATGCTGCCATGCAAGAACAGTAGTAGGAACTAAAATTGCACATTGCTTGCCGCTTAGAATACACTTCATAGCCGCACGAAGCGCAACCTCTGTTTTACCAAAGCCTACGTCGCCGCAAAGGAGTCTGTCCATAGGACGAATACGTTCCATATCAGCTTTTATTTCGTTTATACTGCGAAGCTGGTCATCAGTTTCAACATAAGGGAAACGCTCTTCAAAATCACGCTGTATTTCGTCATCTGAAAAGAAAGCAAAGCCCTTGCTCTGTTCACGTTTAGCGTATAGCGCAATCAGCTCTTTAGCCATATCCTTAACAGCTCTTTTAACGTTATTACGTGTTTTCTGCCAGTCATTTGATGAAAGCTTGTTAAGCTTAACAGAAGAATCGTCCTGTGGTCCGATATATTTTGAAACCATATCAAGCTGAGTAACGGGAATATAAAGCTTATCCGTACCCGCATACTGAATGGTGATGTAATCTTTAACGACGTCGTCGAATTCAAGCTTTCGGATACCTATAAAGCGTCCGATACCGTGAGAAGCGTGAACGACAAGGTCTCCTACAGACATATCTGAAAGGCTTCGTATTTCCTCACCTTTTTTGCGTTTTTTCAGTTTTTTTGAGGATTTTGCGGCTTTACCCTGTGAAATAAGTACGGTTTTATTTTCGGGATAGTCAAAGCCACCGCCTATACTTCCGGACAAAAGACAAATCTGTCCCTTTACAAGAGAAGTAGTTTTTTCTGCAAATTCGCAGTAAAACTCTTTATCCTCGAGGTCTTTTTTGAGGATAGGCAGAGTTTTTTCTGTTCCTGCCATTAATATAATGCGATAACCGTTATTTGAATAGACCTCAAGGTCCTCAATAAGCTGAGCCATATCGCCACTCCACGGAGCAGTCTGTAGTGCTTCAAAGCTTATAAGGCGTTTATATTCAATACGTTCACCGCCCTGCATAAACGAGCTTATAAACAGCTGATTAAAGCGGCTTGCGATAGAAAGAACCTGTGGCAGGTCAAGATAATAAGAGTCAAGTCCCTTGCAAAGCTGACCGTCCTCGATGAGAATTTTAATATCCTCGTTGTGATGAGCCATAACGCCCGAAGCGTTATCAGCGATATCAGAATATTCACAGAAGCAAATTACACCATTTATATAATCAAAAACAGTGGCATATTCATCATAAACAAGCGGATAATATTTATGGCAATTCAGTAAAACTTCTCCGCTTCTCAGACGGTTTACATCACTTCCAAGCTTTTCGCGGACAAGCTCTGCCCTTTTACCACGAAGCTTAGAGAGCATTTTTTCTATGGAATCAGCAAGAGAGTTGTTATCGAACAAGACCTCGCTTGCAGGAGAAATATATGCTTTTTCGAGTGAATCTCCTCTACGCTGTGACTGAGTATCAAAAAATGAAACAGAGTCAATTTCGTCGCCCCAGAGTTCAATTCTTACAGGATTTTCGTATTGAACAGGGAAAATATCTACAATAGAGCCTCTTACCGAAAACTGTCCTGCACCCTCAACCTTTTCACAGCGCTCGTATCCGCAAAGAGAGAGCCTTCTGCATAGGTCTGCAATATCAATTTCGGAGCCGGCTTCAATGGTGATATTGCTGTTTTTGAGGATATCCGGCGGAATACAAGGCTGCATAACACCCTCAATTCCTGCAACTATGATACGACATTCGTTGTTCAATGCTCTTGCAAGAGCAGAAATACGCATTTGCTCATATTCGTTGCTTGCGCCCTCGGCATGAGTGAGAATGAGTTCCTTTGAGGGAAAAAGTGCGGCAATGTCGCTTCCTGCCATTTGATTTATATCGTCACAGAGCTTTTTTGCGTCAGCGTCAGTACCTACAATGGCAAGAGAGATTTTATTTTTCTCTTCCAAAGCATAAAGAAGCTGAACCCTGTGTATATGCGAAAGGCCTGTTACAGAAACAGGCGAGATGTTTTTATTGATTGAATCTGAAATCTGTTTAAAGCCTGAAAGCTCACAGAAAACATTTTTGAAAAGCTGCATAGCTACTCCTTGAATAAAATCAATTAAACTTGTTCATAGCCTCATCGGTTTTGCCCTGAACGAGCAATTTAACTGCTTCAGAGGCATTTTCGACAGAGGTATTCATAAGTGCGGCATCATCTGAGCTGAAATGTCCGAGAACCCAGTCGGCAAGGTTATAATCGGGATGAGGCTTTTTGCCGACGCCGACCTTTACTCGTGGAAATTCATCGCTTCCAAGCAAATCAATAATGCTTCTCATACCGTTATGACCGCCATGACTGCCTTTTCTGCGAATTCTGAGCTTTCCCGGTTCAAGAGAAATATCGTCGTAAATAACGATAAGATTTTCTGGTGAAAGCTTGTAGAAATCAAGTGCCTGAACAACGGATTCACCGCTGTTATTCATATAAGTAGTAGGTTTAAGGAGCAGACAGCGTACTCCGTTGACAGAAGCGTCAGCATAAAGTCCTTTGAATTTCATTTTGTCTATTTTAATTCCGAGAGAAGAAGCAAGCTTGTCGATAGCCATAAAGCCTGCGTTATGACGTGTATTCTCATACTGCAAGCCCGGATTTCCCAATCCGACGATAACGTATTCGATTTTTCCACCCGAAGAAGATGAGGATGTTGAAATTTTATCGAACAAATCAAAAATACTCATAAAAACTCCTTTTCACACGAATAGGGTGTCCGAGGTAACTGGACACCCTTAATTAATATTATGTTAAACCTTACGCAATAATTGCCTTTTTCTTTTCACTTGAGGTAATTTCATCAGGAAAGCTCTTTTTCTCGATATCAGCACCGAGAGCTCTGAGCTTACCCTCCATACAATCGTAACCACGCTCGATATGGAAAATATCCTCAATTTCAGTAACGCCGCTTGCGGCAAGACCTGCAATAATAAGAGCCGCACCTGCTCTGAGGTCGCAAGCCTTAACGGGAGCACCCATAAGCTTACCTGTACCTTCAATAACAGCAACCTTTCCGTCAACAGAAATGTCAGCACCCATTCTGCGAAGCTCATCAACATATCTGAAACGCTGTTCCCAAACGCCCTCAGTAACGATACTTGTACCTTCGGCAAGGGTTAAAAGTGTAGCAATCTGAGGCTGCATATCGGTAGGAAATCCCGGATGAGGAGTAGTTTTAATGCTTGTTTTAACAAGAGGACCATCAACCGAAACTCTGATACTGTCATCAAACTGTTCGATATTAACACCGATTTTCTCAAGCTTTTTAGTAATTGATTCAAGGTGCTTCGGGATAACATTTTTTATAAGTACATTACCGTTAGTAGCAGCAGCAGCCACCATAAAAGTACCTGCTTCAATCTGGTCAGGAATAACGGCATAGGTAGCACCTCTGAGAGATTCTACGCCTCTTATTTTGATAACGTCAGTACCTGCACCCATGATGTTAGCACCCATAGAGTTCAGGAAGTTTGCGAGGTCAACTATATGAGGTTCCTTAGCAGCATTTTCGATAACAGTAAGCCCCTCAGCCTTAACAGCAGCGAGCATAGCATTCATAGTAGCACCGACAGAAACAACGTCGAGGAAGATTTGATTTCCACGAAGCTTATCGGAGGTGAGGTCAATCATACCCTGGTCAACCTTGTATTCAGCACCAAGAGCCGCAAAAGCTTTAAGATGCTGGTCGATAGGTCTGTCACCGAGAGGACATCCACCCGGCATGGATACACGTGCCTTACCGAATTTGCCGAGAAGAGCACCGAGGAAGTAATAAGATGCTCTCATCTTTCTTGCAGTTTCATAAGGAACACAGCATTTTTCTATTTTAGTAGCGTCAATTCTGTAAGAAGTGGCAGTAATAGGAGTAACTTCGGCACCCATTTCTCTGAGAATACGCATACTGATATTAACATCGCTGATAGCAGGGACATTTTCGAGCACGCACGGTTCGTCGGATAATATAACAGCAGGAATAATAGCAACTGCCGCATTTTTCGCACCGCTGATTTCTACTTCGCCGACAAGACGACGACCGCCCTTAATTATGAACTTATCCAAAACATTCTCTCCTTATTTTTCAGGAAAATTTATATTTCTGTCTATTTTGTTGTTCCTGAACTCATTTCTTTTGTCTGTATTAATAAGTACAGATGAAGTAGTTACACATATTTTATTTTATAAGCAACGATATAAACGTTATTATGGTAAAAATCAGTTGTTATAGTCTGAAATATACCATTTGATATCCTCGCCGTTGTATTCGGTAACTGTAACCGATTCAATTACAACAGCGTCATAAGGCTTGTCATTTTCGTCGGTAGCAGTTTTCTGGATTTCAAAGATAACATCAAGGCCGTCGAAAACCTGACCGAAAACAGTGTATCCGCCGTCGAGCCATGGAGTACCGCCGACAGTTGAATAAATTTCTCTTGCATTTTCATTCATATTCACACCGTTACTCATTTCGAGTGAACGAAGGTCATCTTCCGAATAAACTGTACCTGTAACAACATAGAACTGGCTTCCGTTAGTAGCAGTAGAACCGCTGTTAGCATAAGCGAGAGCACCTGCGGCGTGGCAGAGATTTGGAGAAACACCTCCGTCGAATTTTTCGCCCCAGATAGAAGTACCACCTGTACCGTTTCCTTTTGGGTCACCGCCCTGAATCATAAAGTCATTGATAACTCTGTGGAAAATCAGTTCATCGTAATATCCTTTTTTTGCAAGCTCAACGAAGTTTTCAACGCCCTTAGGACATAAATCAGGGAAGAGCTTGAATTTAACTTCGCCATAGTTTTTAATCTTCATAACAACAATCTGTTCGCCTTTTTGGGGAGCAGTAAAATTAACGATTTCGTCAGCACGAGGCTTGTCTGAATCGGTTGAAGAAGACTTATCCTTGTCTTTTTTATCGCTTGAGGCAAATGAGGTTTTAGCAGCATTTTCGTCAAGGTCAACATTTTTTTCGCATGAAGTAAGACCGGCGGATAAAACAGCCGCACACATAACAGCTATTGATAATTTTTTAAAAAGCATAGTCTCAGGCTCCTTATATATAAATTTTAAGCTTTAAAGTGCGATATATCTGAAAATCAGTTTTGTGAAGAAGCAGCTTCTTCAGCAGCGGAATATGTTCCGATTTCCACAGAAATGATTTTAACATCATCGACAGGAATTTTTGTAGCCATATCAGTATTTTCCTCAGTTTCGAGGTTTGAAAGAGCTTCAACGACATCAATGCCCTTATAAACCTGACCGAATATAGTTATATTCTGTGCGAAAGCGGGGATACCGCCATTATTATAGAAAGCGTCAGCAAGTTCTTTACTGTCTGACAGTTTATACATTTCATCTCTTACTTCTTCAGTAATTTCAACTGAATTGAGCATAGCAAAGCGGCTTCCGCAATAATAAGTACCGCCGCCTGTAAGCTTCTGCATAAATGATTGGTCAAAAGTAGTTGTGAGCGAACACAAAGCACCTTTAAACGGCCATAAATTCTGATGTGTTTCACGTTTTATAAGCTCTTTTGATTTATCGAAGCCTTCTGAAAGAGCGCCGTCTTTATTTGGACAGCCACCGGCTGAATAGACGCCTTTTTCAGAGTGAAAGACATAGGTATTGTTGTAATAGCCGTTTTGAGCCAGCTCAGTAAAATTTTTCACAGCTTCGGGAGCATATTCGGGATAAAGAACAGCTCTGACTTCACCGAGGGAAGTATTGATAACAGCGATAGGCTTACCGTCTTCAATTTCCTGAAGCTGAACAAGCTCCATAGTATTAAGGTCAATAACATATCTTGATTTCTGGGTTAAAAAAGTACCGACCAGCATAATAATCAAACATATTATAGACATTATCAGAGTAAAAAATACAATTCTTTTTAATACCTTATTTTTATTATTCATCAAAAAACTCCTTATATTCTTACTCGGACAAGCATACAATATCATTATAGCAAATCAAACCGCATTTGTCAAGGAATGGAAAAATAAATCCGTTAAAACCACACATAAATATAAAGGAAACCTTTTGGAAGATGTTAAAAAACATTAATTTTTTGAAAAAATTGTAGACAAATGAAAAAAAATCGGTTATAATGATAAAAGATGTATTTTATTTCAGAGGTGAAGCTATGAGAGTTATTACAGGTTCT
>SVNL01000003.1:0-6307 GCA_015066925.1 Ruminococcus sp. | reverse complement strand
CTTTTGGAAGATGTTAAAAAACATTAATTTTTTGAAAAAATTGTAGACAAATGAAAAAAAATCGGTTATAATGATAAAAGATGTATTTTATTTCAGAGGTGAAGCTATGAGAGTTATTACAGGTTCTGCAAGAGGCAGAAAGCTTTTTGCTCCTGAGGGGCTTGACGTAAGGCCAACTGCTGATAAGGTGAAAGAGGGGATTTTTTCAGCCATACAGTTTGATGTTGAAAATGCTGTTGTTCTTGACCTTTTCGCAGGAAGTGGTCAGATGGGCATTGAAGCATTGAGCAGAGGTGCGTCACGCTGTGTATTCATAGATAATTCTCAGCGTTCAATCAGAGCAGTGAATGAAAATTTAAGAGCTACAGGCTTTACAAGAGTTTCAGAGGTTGTAAGCCGTGACAGCTATGACTATATAAAGCATACTGCAAAAACCTTTGATATAATTATACTTGATCCGCCATACGGATACAGCCATATATCAAATATTCTTCCGTTTGCAGCAAAAAAACTCAATGACGGCGGAATAATTATCTGTGAATATGAGAAAGAAGCACCTGTTCCCGAAACACCTGAGGGGCTTGTTCTGAAAAAAACATATAAATACGGAAAAATTTGTGTTACGATTTTCCGTAAGCCTTTGGAGGAAGATGAGGAATGAGAAGAGTTGCTGTTTGTCCCGGAAGCTTTGATCCGGTTACACTCGGGCATCTTGATATTATAACAAGAGCTTCAAAGCTTTTTGATAAGGTTATAGTGCTTATTTCAAGAAATGCAGGAAAAAACCAGGCAAGCTTTACCGCAACGGAACGAATGCTTATGATTCAGTCTGCAATAAAAGGTCTTGATAATGTTGTTATAGATATTCTTGACGGACTTCTTGCAGATTATGTAAGAGATGTCGGTGCAATTGCGATTGTAAAGGGCCTGAGAGCTGTGAGCGACTTTGAATACGAATTTCAGATGGCACTTGCGAATAAAAAGCTCTATGCGGGCGCAGAAACGGTTTTCCTTACAACAAGTGCTGAAAATATGTATCTGAGTTCGAGCGTTGTAAAGCAAATAGCGTATTTTGGCGGCGACATAAGTCATTTTGTTCCCGAATGTATTTTAGACGATATAAAAGAAAGATTGGTAAAAGAGAGGTAAATAAAAATGAGTATTGATGAAATTCTTGATGAAATGGATGAACTTCTTGATAAGGCATCATCTGTTCCTCTTATGGCACACAAAAAGGTTATCGACGGCGAAAGATTAAGAGAGCTTATTAATGATGTAAGACTTAATATGCCTCATGAGCTTAAAGAAGCAAAGAGAATTGAATTTGACTGTCAGAGAATTATGAACGAAGCTAAGGCTAATGCTGAGGTTATAATCAGAAAGGCTGAAGAAAGAGCTGCTCAGATAGTTTCAAAGGAAGCTATTGTTGTTGAAGCTAAGAAAAAGGCTGTTGATATGATAACAAAGGCTCAGCAGACTGCAAAGAATGTACAGAAAACTGCTACTGCATCACTGACAAAAATGCTTACTGAAACAGAAACTTTCTATACTAAGAATCTTCAGGAAATTAAATCTGTAAAGAACAGAATTTCTGCACAGAAGTAATAGTTTTGATTGCAGTAATATTTATTACAATACATAAAACAAAATAAATCTAAGAAAGGTATTTCTGATATGTATGTCATAAATGCCTTTTTGTTTGTTATGACATTGATTTTTCATGTGTTTTTGCTATAATAAAGTAACCGAAAAAGCAGATATTGGATTTTGATTTTATAGGATATAAAAGGAGAATTATATGAAAACAAAAAAAGCATTTGCTGTAACAATTGTGGTGTTCATCTTGCTTTGCATTGTTATGGGAGCTATTTATTTTAGAAAGACGCATGTAGAGATTGACGGAGAATTCTATAAAACAGATGTCAAATACATAGGTCCGAATTTGCAGTATACTAAAATCGAGGAAATAAACAAATGTACAGAGATTGAGGGGATGTTTCTGGAATACGCTGATGAAAATGATATCAGCAGTTTAACAGATTTTAAAAAACTTTCTGAGCTGGACTTGGCGCATTCAGGAGTAAACAGCTCTGACTCAAAAAAGATTGGTAAATTCAGCAATCTTAGCAAGCTGTTTATTTTGGATACAGTTATTGACTTTGAAGGATTTAATAACAGCAGTTTATCTCTTTTTAGTACGTTAGATAGTGAGATTAAAAACTTTAATTCACTGGCGCAGTGTTCATCGCTTAGAAGCATAGTAATAACAAATTCACTTGTTGATGACAGTATAATAAAATCTGAAAGTAAATATGTTATGAAGGACAGCAGATTTCTGGATTCTTTTGACAATATAACGGAGCTGTCGATATATGTTGATAATATAGAAGATGCTTCAGGAATATGTGAAATGGATTCATTGCAGAAATTAACTGTATATTCAGATTCGTTTCCTGATGAAGCGAAAAAAATCCTAGAGGATAAGGAAATAAAATTTATTCTGAAACCAAGTTTCACAAGCATCAAGAATAAGCGTTACAGCTGGACGGAATAGTAAAGAAGCATAGCAGTGATACTTTTTGTTATTCAGCTATGCTTTTTTGTGTGCTAAGTAAGCAGAATGGATAAAATTGATTTTCTGAGGCTTGATTAAAATTAAAAAATATGGTATTATAAGTGGTAAGACTGAGTAAAGGAAGATTTTATGCTTGTAAGCTTAACAAATATAAATAAATTCTATAATGGCAATCAGGTTCTTAGTAATATAAACCTGACTATTGATGAAAATGATCGTATCGGATTAGTGGGAATTAACGGCTGTGGAAAATCAACTCTGCTGAAAATTATCACAGGCTCTGTTAATCCGGATCGTTTTACCGAAAAGGACGGTATTGTTTCATTTGCTTCGAAAACATCTGTGGGATATCTTGAACAGATGGGAAGCCTTAATTCTGAAAATACAGTAATAGCTGAAATGAGAAGTGTTTTTTCACACTATTACGAGGCAATAGACAGACTTCGTGAAATTGAAAAGGAAATCGCAGACGGAGATGATTCCGGCAGCGATGAATATATGCAGCTTTCTTCGTGGCTTGAAGCAAATGACGGCTACAATACAGATGTGAAGATAAAAACCGTGCTCAACGGTATGGGATTCAGCGGTGAGGAGCTTGAACGTACAGTATCAGGGTTCAGCGGAGGAGAAAAAACACGTCTTGCCATAGCAAGACTTCTGCTTGAAGAACCAAATCTGCTTATTCTTGACGAGCCTACAAACCACCTTGATTTCAAAACGGTTATGTGGCTTGAAGACTATCTTAAAGGCTATAAGGGAGCAATTCTGATTGTATCTCATGACAGATATTTTCTTGACAGACTTTGTACATCCATATGTGAAATAGAAAGAGGCTTTCTTACACGTTATAAAGGTAATTATTCAACATTTGTAAGACTTAAGGAAGAGGCTGTTGCACGACAGAGCAAGGAATATGAGCTTCAGCAAAAAGAAATTGCCAAAATGGAGGATTATGTTGCCCGTAATTTAGTCAGGGCTTCAACCTCAAAAAGTGCAAAGAGCAGAATAAAAGCGCTTGATAAAATGGAACGTATAGATAAGCCGTTTTCAGAGGAGAAACACGCAAAAATCCGTTTCACTTATGCAATAGAGCCTCCGATAGATGTTTTATCAGTCAAAGGCATTGATATTTCTGTCGGAGAGGGAGCAGGAAGAAAAACATTACTTGAAGAATTAAGCTTCAATGTCCGCAGAGGAGAAAAAGTCGGAATAATCGGTGATAATGGTATCGGAAAATCCACACTGCTTAAAATTATTCAGGAAAAGCTTGAGCATAAGGGAATAGTCCGTTGGAACAGCAATATCAAAATATCGTATTTTGAGCAGGAGAGTACAAACCTTAATAAAGAGCTTACCGTTATGGAAGAGCTTCATCACCGCTATCCGTCAATGTCAGAGCTTGAAGTCAGAAGTCTTCTTGCTCAGGTAAGGCTTACAGGGGAAAATGTCTTTAAGGAAACAGGAGTAATAAGCGGTGGAGAACGTGCGAAGCTGTGTTTTGCAATTATGATGCAGGAGCACGGAAACGTTCTTATTCTCGACGAGCCTACAAACCATCTCGACCTTGCTTCTAAAGAGGCTATTGAATGTGCTCTCGAGGAGTATACGGGAACTGTTATTTTTGTATCCCACGACCGTTATCTGCTTAGCAGAATTGCTGACAGAATTATAGAACTGCGTTCAGACGAAAGCGAAATATATGAATTCGGATTTGAAAAGTATATGGAAGTTTTCAAGGAACGTCAGAATGCCCAGCGTATAGCTACCGAAACAGCGAAAAAAATCAAAGCCGAAGCCGCTGCAAAAGAGAAAAATGCAAAGGTGTATAAAAATAAACAGCAGAGAAGTGCTGAGGCAAACAGAAGAAACCAAATCAGACAGACTGAAAACGAAATTGAAGAGCTTCAACAACAGCTTGATGCTCTCAATGAAGAAATATCTCATGAGGAAGTTTTTTCAAACTATGAGCTTATGAACGAAAAATGTACCGAAATTGAAAATATCAAGCAGAAAATAGATGATTTATTCGACCTTCTTGTAGAACTTGATGCGTAAGTGGTATGTAATTTTGTGAAAATGCAACCAAAAAAATGTTTTTATATTTTACTTTTTCTGTTTCTATTGAATTCTTTGTCAAAGTATGATATAATATTCATATATTCAGAAGATACACGCGGTGTATTATATTTTAATTGTATGGAGGATACGATTATGAAGCACATTAAGACTATCAATAAGGCTAATCTTAAAGAAACTGCTGCTAAGGGCGGCTGTGGTAAATGTCAGGCTTCTTGTCAGTCAGCTTGCAAGACTTCTTGCACAGTTGCTAATCAGAAGTGCGAAAGATAAGATAATTACAGCTAACAGAACTGTTGTTTTTACTTTAGCGACGGTTCATTAATCAGTTTGTTAAGGTAGTGTTGAAAAATGCTGCCTTAAATTTTTTTATGAGAGGGCTTGAAAAATGATTCATAAATATAAATTAGGCGGCTTTAATATCGTTCTTGATGTTAATAGCGGCGGAGTACATCTTGTTGATGAAATTACATATAATATGCTTGATAACGTTGAACCGCCATTCAGTGAAAATTGTCCTGAAAAGGCTATGAAAAAGCTTTCACAGTTTTATTCAAAAGAGGATATAGAAAGCTGTTACAGCGAGATTGTTGAGCTTTATAACGACGGAATTCTTTTTTCTGAGGACGATTACGAAAAATATGCCAACTATTCGGTTGCGTCACCTGTAAAGGCAATGTGCCTTAATATCGCCCATGACTGTAACCTCAGATGCAAATACTGCTTTGCGTCTACAGGAGATTTCGGTAAAGGCAGAAAGCTTATGTCCTTTGAAACAGGTAAAAAGGCTATTGACTTTATGCTTGAAAAATCACTCGACAGAAAAAATCTTGAGCTTGATTTCTTTGGCGGCGAACCGCTTATGAATTTCGAGGTTGTTAAGCAGATTGTTGAGTATGCACGCTCACGAGAGGCTGAGTTTGATAAGAAGTTCCGCTTTACTATTACTACAAACGGACTTCTTCTTGATGATGATAAAATAGATTTTATTAATAAGGAAATGTCAAATGTAGTGCTTTCAGTTGACGGACGTAAAAGCGTTAATGACTATATGAGAATACGTGTTGACGGTTCGGGCTGTTATGATAAAATTATGCCTGCCTTCAAGAAGCTTGTTTCGCTCAGAGGCGATAAGGAATATTATGTAAGGGGTACATTTACCAAGAATAATCTTGATTTTGCAGATGATGTTTTCGACCTTTATAACAACGGATTTGACCAGATTTCAGTTGAGCCTGTTGTATGTGAGGCAACAGAGGATTATGCTATTACTGAAAAAGAGCTTCCTACTATTTTCAAGGAGTATGAAAATCTTGCAGAGCGTATTCTTGAAAACGAAAGAAAGGGCGGAAAGTTCAATTTCTTCCATTTTATGCTTGATCTTGACCAGGGACCATGTGCTATCAAGCGTCTGAGAGGCTGTGGCTGTGGTAATGATTATGTTGCTGTAACTCCTGACGGGGATATTTATCCTTGCCACCAGTTCGTAGGTATTGAGGAATTTAAAATGGGAAATATTGATGAAGGTACTTTCAATAACGAAATAAAGTCGTATTTCTCAAAGACTCACGTTTATACAAAGCCTGAGTGTAAAAAGTGCTGGGCTAAATTCTATTGTAGCGGAGGCTGTAATGCGAATAATTTCCAGTACGCAGG
>SVNL01000046.1 GCA_015066925.1 Ruminococcus sp. | reverse complement strand
CTTTTACAGATTTCGAATATTATTTTGAAAGAATATCGTAAAGCATCTTGGGGATTTCTTAATATTTCAAAGTTAAAGTCATTTTTAAAACGTAAAATCAGTCCGCTTATGCCCAAAATTGAAAAAAGCGGTTGTATTATTAAAAAGTCAGTATCCACAATAAATGATTGCGGATATAAAATTGTCGATTTTCCAGAAGATTTTAAGATTATTGATTTGAATGACGATTTTATTTCGGCTTCATATTTGGCAATGCTTTATATCAAATCTCTTGCAAAAGAGAATGGATACACTGCTATTGTAAGCGGTACTGTAAATATCTCAAATGCACCAATGAATATAATTGTTCCGGAGCTTAAACTTGTATTTATTTCAAGTAGTAATATTTTTCCTAACAATGTTATATCTGAAAAAATAAATTTAAAATGTTTTTATTATAAATTTTCTGAATTTGAAAATTACCTTACCCTGCTTGAAGATTTTCTTATTAAATTATATAAGGAAACAGCTTCATCTATAGCTGTATGTTATGATATTAAATGTCAGGGCAGACGTATTCTTCTTCCTTTTGTAAACGAACCTGTCATAAGTGAAATAACTGCTGATATTATTTACGATATTACCAATGAATAACAATAATATTTACAAAATATTATTGAAATATGTGTAAATAAGTGGTATAATATTTGTGTATGAAGTTTTGAAGTGCATTTATAACAGACGGCAATTATTCTGTTTTAACCCGATTTGCATACTTCATTAAAAAAAGGAGGAAATTTATGAAATCTATGGCTTTCAAAAAAGGACTTTGTGCTTTTATGACAGCCGCATTGACTGTATCTGCTTGTCCCCCCTCTTATTACAGGCAGACAGCTGTGGCTGTGGATGATGTCATTAAAGTCGAATTTGAAGACGGAAAAACAAGCGGTGGAAAAATTTATACCGAAACATGGATAGGCAATACCGCTGAGGACGGTTCGGGCGATGAATACGACCTCACTAACGCTTCGGGAGGTGCTTTTGCTTATCTCGATCAGAAAGGTACTACTGTAAGCGTTGATGTAAATGTTGAAGAAGCCGGGCTTTATGAGCTTTCTGTATGCTACTGTCAGCCTTATGACAGGAACAAAAAGGTTCAGTATCTCAATATCAATGGTGTTAATCAGGGTGAAGTAACATTTACCTACAACACTACATTCACAGAAGCTTCTGCAGGTCTTGTTGTGCTTAACAAGGGCGTTAACACAATTGAATTCGAAGGCTATTGGGGATATACAAATTTTGACTATCTCACAATAAAGCCTGCTGATGAAAAATACAGTACACTTTCACCTACGCGTCAGCTTTCAAATCCAAATGCTTCCGAAAATACAAAAAGGCTTTATAATTACCTTTGTGATGTGTATGGCAAGCATGTAATTTCAGGTCAGCAGGAATACTGTGGTTCTCATAACTATAATCAGTGGAACGATCCAGATACATATATAAAGGATAATGAAGCTGAATTTGAATATCTTCTTGAGCATACAGGAAAACAGCCTGCTATAAGAGGTATGGATTTCCTTACATATAATACTACTACAACATGGCGAGATGATGCTCCTGAGCGTGCTATTGAATGGGTAAACGAATATGGCGGAATTGCTGCTGTAAGCTGGCATTGGAGTGTTCCTCTTGAAAAAGGAAGCTCAGATGCTGCATTTTACGTTGAATCTGCAAACCCTGTGTTTACCACTTTCAGTATCTCAAAAGCTCTTGAAGAGGGAACATGGGAAAATGAAGTGCTGATGGCTGATATTGATTATATAGCTGAACAGCTCAAAAAATTAAAGGATGCAGATGTTCCGATTTTATGGCGTCCGCTTCATGAAGCGGAAGGTGCATGGTTCTGGTGGGGAGCAGAAGGACCGGAAAATTGTAAAAAATTATACCGACTTCTCTACGACAAGCTTACAAATGAGTATGGAATTAATAACCTTATATGGCAATGGACAAGCTCTACTTCGCCAAGTGCAGATGAGTGGTATCCGGGCGATGATGTCGTAGATATGGTTACATACGATAAATATAATGCCAAGGATGGATTGCCGAATTTAAGTTCTATAGCTTCTACATTCTACAGCCTTGTAAAAAGTACTGAGGGTGAAAAAATAGTTGCTATGTCTGAAAACGACACTATACCATCACTTGAAAATCTGATTAATGATAAGGCAGCATGGCTTTATTTCTGTCCGTGGTATATGAATTACCTTACAAGCGAACAGAATAATCCGGTAGAAAATCTTATTGAAATGTATAACAGTGAATACTGTATTACTCTTGATGAGCTTCCTGATTTAAAAACGTATCCAATTTCAGATGAACCACAACCTATTACGACTACTACGGTGAAGCCAACTGAGAATAAAGACATGGAGGGCGATGCCAATTGCGACGGAAATGTAGATATTGCAGATTGCGTTCTGCTTAAATGTTATCTTATCAACAGTAAGGCATACGCTGTTACTGAAAAAGGACTTATTAACTCCGATATTCAGGATAAAGGCAATGGCGTCAATATTCAGGACGTTATTATGATACAGCGTAAGGTATTGAAAATTACAGACAAGTCTTAAATAAACTTGTCTGTAATGATATATTGCTGAACCAATAAAACCAATTCGGTACAGCAGTAAAAATGAAGGTATTAAAGGTTTTAAGGAGGAAAATGATGAAAAAACCAAAGAAACTGCTTGCTCTTGCAGTAGGTGTGCTGACTGCTGTTTGTCCTCTTACAACAGCTTCTGCTTCACTTTTTTCTGCAAATGCTGTAGCAAGCGATCAGCTTGAAGTATCACTTGCAAACGATTCAGGACTTGATATCGACTTTGCACGTGCACTTCAGTATTCAATTTATTTCTATGACGCTAATATGTGCGGTACGGATGTTGATGAGAACAACCTCTATACATGGCGCGGCGACTGTCATACCTGTGACGCTGAGGTTCCGCTTCAGCCTATGGTTAATAATGTAGGTACAAATCTCTCTCAGAGCTTTCTCGACCAGTATGCAGATATCCTCGACCCTGATGGCGACGGCTTTATTGATGTAGCAGGCGGCTTCCATGATGCCGGTGACCACGTTAAGTTCGGTATGCCTGAAAATTACGCTGCTTCTACTGTTTCATGGGGATATTATGAATTCCGTGATGCTTATGTCGCAACAGGTCAGGATGAGCACGTTGAAACTATCATAAGATATTTCAATGATTATCTTATGAAATGTACTTTCCGTGATGATAGTGGTAAGGTGATAGCTCACTGCTATCAGGTTGGTGACGGTGATATTGACCATGCTTACTGGAATTCACCTGAAATCGACAAAATGGCAAGACCTGCATTCTTCCTTACTGCAGATAAGCCTCAGACTGATTATGTAGCTTCTGCTGCAGCGTGTCTTGCTATAAACTATCTCAACTTCAAGGATACAGATCCTGAATATGCTGAAAAGTCACTTGATTATGCTACTGCGCTTTTTGATTTTGCTATGGAAAATCCTAAGGAACTCAGTGATAACGGCGATGGTCCTAAGGCTTATTACAACTCAAGTAAATGGGAAGATGATTATTGCTGGGCTGCCGCTTGGATGTACAAAATAACAGGCGACCACAAGTATCTTGAAGAAATTTATCCTAATTACGATTTCTATGCTGCTCCTTGCTATGTATACTGCTGGAACGATATGTGGGGCGGTGTACAGTGTATTCTCGGTGAGATTTCTATGGATAAGCCTCTTAAAGAGGGCGAATACGTTTATCCTGATTTCATTGATGAATTTAAGGTTGCTGCAAATAAGAGCCCTTATGAAGAAATGAACTGCTGGGATTCAGTTAAAAAGGCAGTTGGTGAATCATATATGCGCGGCGGTGTAGGTACAATTACCCCTGAGGGATATTTCTGGCTCAATACATGGGGTTCAGCACGTTATAATACTGCTGCACAGTTTATCGCACTCGTATATGATAAATATAATAATGACGGCAAACCCGGTGAATTCAGTGAATGGGCAAAGGGACAGATGGAATACCTTATGGGTAAAAATAAGCTCGGACGTTCATATATCGTAGGATATAATGCTGATTCCGTTAAGTTCCCTCACCATCGTGCCGCTTCAGGTTTAACAAAGTGTGAAGATCCTGACGAGCACAGATATGTTCTTTATGGTGCACTCGCAGGTGGTCCTGATGCTACTGACAAGCATAATGATATCACAAGCGACTGGATTTATAACGAAGTAACTATTGACTATAATGCGGCATTTGTTGGTGCAGCAGCAGGTCTTTATGAATACTACGGTACACCTGACATGGCGCCTACAAAGGAATTCCCACCTGCGGCAGGTTCAGGACCTAGCGGCGAAGGCGGCGGCGGAAACAACTATTGGATAAATGCTTGCGGTATTGACGATCTCAATGCTAACGGAGCAGGTGTTACAAAGGTTTCGTTTATGGTTATGACTGATTCTACTAAGCTCCTTGAAAATACATCTGTTCGTTACTATTTCAGCACAAAGGAAATGTCAAATCCTGACGGTGTAAAGCCAAGTGAGCTTTATGACCAGTCTTCAACAGAAGCAGGAGATCTTGGTGCAGACGGTATTATAAGCGGTCCTTATAAGTATGACAAAATGGATGATACATACTATGTTGAGATTAACTGGGATGGATATAATATTGCTAATTCAGGAAAGAAATATCAGTTTACAGTTGGTCTTTACTATGGCGATAATTGGGATCCGACTAACGACTGGAGCTATGACGGTCTGAAGATTTACGATGTTGACGATGCTTTCTTCGGTACAGGAAATGAAGTAAGAACAGATAATATCTGTGTATATTCTGACGGCGTTCTTATCGGCGGTACAGAACCTGATGGCTCAAAGCCTGTTACTGAAATAAGGCCTGTACCTACAGCAGGTACAGAGGAAACAACTCCTGCACCTACAGCAAACGATGAAATTAAGCCAAGCAAATACGGTGATGCAAACTGCGACGGAGAAGCTGATATTGCAGACGTAGTACTCGTTAAATGCTATCTTATTAATAGCAAAACATACAGCATTACAAAACAGGGTGCTGTAAATGCAGACGTTCATCAATGCGGTAACGGTATTAATGTTCAGGACGTTGTTGCAATACAGAAATCAATTCTAAAGCTTATTGATTCTTTACCGATTAAATAATTCAAAACCGATACACGTTTTATGGCGTGTATCGGTTTTTTCTATCTTAAAAAATCTTTTGCTTAATAATAGTATTGTTTATAAATGAAATTATTATGAAATCTGTATTTTTTACACCAAAAATTCAAATTATGGGTTGTTTTTTTAGATAAGGTGGAAGTATAATTTTACTGAAGTCATATGTTTATGTGTGTACTTGCAATAGAAATAAAATATATTTAATGGAGGAATTGAATATGATAAAGGGGAAATTATTTGCTGCGGCTGCATCAGCAGTTTTCGCTGCAGCCGCTATTACAGCAAATATTACAGAAAATCCACGAGAATTTACAGCAGATGCTGCAACAACATCAACAATAGCAAATCCGTTTATATGGTCTGATGTTCCTGATGATGATGTAATTCGTGTCGGAGATACATATTACATGGTAAGTACGACAATGTTCTTTACACCTGGTGCGCCTATAATGAAATCAAAGGATCTTGTTTCATGGGAAATCTGTTCATATGTTTATGATACGCTTGCAGATGGTGATGTGCAGAATCTTACAAACGGCAAACATGACTACGCACATGGACAATGGGCAACAAGCCTAAGATATCACGACGGAAATTTCTATGTTTTCTTCGGAAGCTATGGCACAAATAAATCATACATATATAAAACAAATGATATAGAAAACGGAAAGTGGACACGTTCTGAAATTAATGGAATGTATCACGACGCTTCAATGCTCTTTGATGACGACGGTAGGAACTACCTTGTATACGGAGGCGGCGGTGAAATTAAAATCAAGGAGCTAAACTCTGAAATGACAGGGTTTAAGTCAGGCGGAGCAGAAAAAACGCTCTTCAAGACAGGACTTGACGGATTATCCGGTGAAGGCGCACATATCCAGAAAATTAACGGATATTATTACATTTTCATTATTGCATGGCCAAGCGGAAGCGGACGAATAGAGCTTTGTTACCGTTCAAAGGATTTGCTTGGCACATATGAGGGAAAAACTGTTCTAAATTCAGGTGTTGGAACTTATGGTTCAGGTGTAGCACAGGGAGGAATTGTTGATACTCCGGACGGAAAGTGGTATGGACTTCTTTTCCAGGATCACGGTTCAGTAGGACGTATTCCTATACTTGTTCCTGTAACATGGCAGAATGATTGGCCTATTATGGGTGTGAACGGAAAAGCTCCTGTAACTTTTACTGTTGAGGGCGATTATAAGGGTACTTATCTTGCAAAGGATGATGATTTCAGTTATTCCGAAAATAAGCTTGCACTTGAGTGGCAGTGGAATCACAATCCTGATAATAAGTCGTGGAGTGTAACAGAAAGAGAAGGATATCTTAGACTTAAAAATAACACATTAGCAACAAATATTATAAATGCAAGAAATACTTTGACACAAAGAACAGAGGGACCTGCTTGTTCAAGCGTTATAAAGCTTGATACAAAAGGAATGAAGGTCGGAGATTATGCAGGACTTTCAGCGTTCCAATACAAATACGGAAATGTCGGAGTATATGTTGCAGATGATGGCTCAAAGAAAATCTTTATGTCAGAAAATGGCGGTTATTCAGGTTCTGCCGCAATAACCAATAGCTATAACAAGATTATTGAACAGGTAAATCTGTCCGGAAATGAAATATATTTAAAGGTGGATTTCAAATTTAATAATGTTGATGCAAATTTGAATGTATCAAACAATATAGATAAGGCTAATTTCTACTATTCCTATGACGGAAGTAACTGGACCAAAATCGGAAATGAGCTTAGTATGACCTATGACTTGAAAATGTTTACAGGATACAGAAGTGGTATTTTCAGTTATGGTACAAAAAATCTCGGAGGATATGCTGATATAGACTTTTTTGATTACGAAAGAGCAGAATGGAATCTTCCGACTGTTATTGAACCGGACGAAAACGGAAATTATTTTTGCAGTACATTTGAAAGCTCAATCGACAACTGGAAGGGCAGAGGTCCTGCAACAGTTACAGTAAGCAGCGATGAGGCTTGTGACGGAGCAAAATCACTTTTTGTTTCAGAACGTACATCTTCATGGAATGGCGCAACAAGATCAGTGAGTACAGCAATATTCAAGCCGGGTGAATCATATAAATTCAGTGCTGATGTATTCAATTATGACAGCGATGAGCCTGTTAATTTCTTTATGAAGCTTGAGTATACAGATTCTCAGGGAGAAGCTATTTACGACACAATAGCACAGGGTAAGGCTAAAAAAGGCGTATGGATGAATTTATACAATCCTAGATATACAATTCCTGCCGATGCAACAAATATGTCTGTATATATTGAAACTGAAGAGGGCGATGCAAGCTTTTACGTGGATAATATTTGCGGTGGTATAAAATCAGAGCTTGTATACGAGTATACTTGCGGAGATGTAAATAATGATGCATATATTGATGCTTTTGATATAGCGTTCGCAAGAGAGATAATGAATAACGGTTCAAATGATACTGTTGCAAAGCTTGCGGCAGACGTAAATAAATCAGGTGCTGTTGATGAAGAGGATATATCAATGATTCAGGATTATATACTTGGAAAAATTTCTGCTATTATTTAATAATATTATATTTGCTTAGAATTTTGAACTTGTTTTTGTAATATACATTTTGTCCACCTAATCTACAAAAAGTGAGTTGTTGAAATTATACAAAAATTGTATAATGTAGTTAAATAGGTGTAATGCGATATGGGATATATATTGTAACGGACACTATGCATAATTTAAAAATATATGCTTCAAACTGCATTATACCGATTTAATGTATCATAAATTATAAAGTGATGCAAATAATATAATAGGGAGGAATAGAAAATGAATTTAAAAAAGATGGCAGCAGCTGTTACAGCATTAACTTGTTGTGTAACTGCATTGCCTAACCTGCCTTTTGTTGCCGGAAAAACTTACGCTGCTGAAATCGTTAAGAACGATTTCGAAATCAGCTACGACGGTTGGTACGAAAATGCCGATAATGTAACTGTTAGCGTTGAAGAAGGAATCGGATTTGACGGTACAAAGGGTATGCTTGTTACAGGTCGTCAGAAAAATACAGACGGTGCAAGCTCTGAAAAAGGTTTTTATCTTGGCGGCGGCAAAGAATACGATTATAGTGTAAAGGTTTTCAGTGAACAAACTGAAACTTTCCGTGTTACTTTAAACTGCCTCGACCCTGAAACAGAAGAATATACTGTTAAGGAACTCATTGAAAAGACTGTTGAAGGCGGTAAATGGACAGAGCTTTCAGCAGAATACACTGCTCCTGCAGGTAGTATTGATTTTCGTCTTGATATCAATACAGACAGTACTGCAGATTTCCGTTTTGATGATCTCGTAATCACACAGCAGGTTAAAGAAGGCGGTATGAAGGCGGAAGCTGCCTCAACAGGTCTTAAGGATATTTACGGTGGTTCGTTCAGAGTAGGTAATATCCTTAATGGTGGTACAATCAACAAGTCTGAAATTACTGCAAATATCATCAAGGACTATAACTCAATCGAATGTGAAAACGAAACAAAGCCTGATGCAACTCTCGTTCAGTCAGGAAGCTCGAATACTAATATCAAGGTAACACTCAGCAGATGTGCAGCAATCATGGACTTCTGTGTAAAGAATAATATCGGTATGAGAGGTCATGCTTTCGTATGGCACAGCCAGACACCATCATGGTTCTTCAAGGATAACTTCCAGAACGGTGGTAACTGGGTTTCATCATCAGTAATGGATCAGCGTCTTGAAAGCTACATCAAGAACATGTTTGCTGCAATCAAGCAGCAGTATCCTACACTTGATCTTTATGCATACGACGTATGTAATGAATGTGTAAGTGATGATTCAAACCGTACAGCAAATAACGGCGGTGCTCGTGTTGCAGGTGATAACAACGTTACGGGCGGTACATCTGCATGGGTATCGGTTTACGGTAACAACAGCTTCGTAGAAAAAGCATTCACATATGCAAGAAAATACGCTCCAGAGGGATGTGACCTCTATTATAATGACTATAATGAATATTGGGATCACAAGCGTGATTGTATCTACAATATGTGTAAAGGCCTTTATCAGAAGGGACTTCTTGACGGTGTAGGTATGCAGTCACACGTTCCTGCTAATGCAACAGGCTTTGCAGGTACAGATTCTTATATCGTTGCAATGAAGAAATACCTTTCAATCGGTTGTGACGTTCAGGTTACTGAGCTTGACGTAAGCCTTGAAAACGGTAAATATTCATTACAGGATCAGGCAAACAAGTATCAGGCAATCTTTAATGCGGCTTCTGAATGGAACAGTAATCCACAGTCATCAGGACGTGTTACTGCTGTATGTATCTGGGGACCAAACGACGCTAACTCATGGCTTAAGTCAGGAAGCGACGCTCTTCTCTATGACAAAAACAATCAGCCAAAGCTTGCTTATACAACACTTATGTCAGCAACTCCTAACCCACCACAGCCTACAACTCCAAAAGAACCGGACGAAAAGGGCTGGTACTTCAATTCAACTTTTGAAGGCTCAACAACAGGCTGGGCCGGAAGAGGACCTGCTTCAATCATGACAAGCGGCAGAACAGCTTATGAAGGAAGTGAATCACTTCTTGTTTCAGAGAGAGAATCTGCATGGAACGGTGCTTCATATTCATTAAGCTCAAATCCATTCAAACCGGGCGAAACATTCAGCTTCAGTGCTAATGTAATGTATTTTGACGGCGGTGCTACTGATACATTCTATATGAAGTTACAGTATGTTGACGCTTCAGGTGAAACATGCTATGACCCAATTGCAGAAGCAACAGCTCTTCAGGGCGAATGGGTACAGCTTTCAAACACAAATTACACAATTCCTGCTGATGCAACAGATATGCAGCTTTACATTGAAACTGCTGAAACAACAAACAACTTCTATGTTGATGATGTTGTAGGTGCTGTTAAGGGAGTACAGGTTCCCGGAGCAGGCGGTTCAAAGACGATTCTTCTTGGTGACGTAGACTTTAGCGGAGACGTTAATGCAATTGATATTGCAGCAGCAAGAAAGGCTGTAATGAATAATGCAACAGGTGCAACAAAGCTTTGTGCTGACGTTGACCAGAGTGGCAAGCTTGATTGGGATGACGTTAAATATCTCCAGCAGTTTGTTATAGGTGAAATCAATGAATTCCCTGTTGCTGAAAAGGTGATTGATATGGATGCACTTGCTGCTCAGTTTGGCAGTGTAAGCCTTACATCAAGTCTTAAGAAAGACGATGAAAATAACCCACTTTATACACAGCGCTTTGGTGCAGATCCAGGCTTCCTCGTGTATAATGACAGACTTTATGTTTATACAACAAATGATGCATTTGAATATGATTCAAATGGAAATATAAAGGAAAACAGCTATGATGTAGGTACAATCAACTGTATCTCAAGTGCTGACCTTGTTAACTGGACAGACCACGGTCCTATTCCGGTTGCAGGTAGAAACGGACGTACACAGAATGGTGTTGCTAAGTGGGCATCATGCTCATGGGCACCTGATGCTTGCGTTAAGAAGATTAATGGTAAGGATAAGTTCTTCCTTTACTTTGCAAACAGCGGCGGCGGTATCGGCGTTCTTACAGCTGATAGTCCTGAAGGTCCTTGGACAGATCCTATCGGTAAGGCACTCGTAACAGGTGCAACTCCTAACTGTAGCGATGTTATCTGGATGTTTGACCCAGCTGTTCTCGTTGATGACGACGGCACAGGATACCTCTACTTCGGTGGTGGTGTTCCAAGCAACAATGCTGCAAATCCTGGTACAGGTAGATGCGTTAAGCTCGGCGATGATATGGTTTCACTTGCAGGTACTCCTGTAAAGATGAATACTCCATATCTCTTTGAAGACTCAAGTATCCTTAAAATAGGCGATACATATTACTATTCATATTGTACTAACTGGAGTACAGGCGGAAATAATATCGGAATCAAGAATGCTGAAATTGCATA
This sequence comes from Ruminococcus sp., assembly GCA_015066925.1. Classification (GTDB taxonomy): domain Bacteria; phylum Bacillota; class Clostridia; order Oscillospirales; family Ruminococcaceae; genus Ruminococcus. The sequence goes on along the minus strand of SVNL01000046.1, from coordinate 2,812 downwards.
TATGACTTCCAAGAATCCACTTGGACCATTCGAATTCCAGGGCGTAATGTTCAAGAATACAGCAGAACAGGGACTTGATAAGGGTGGTAACAACCATCACTCACTCGTATACTTCAAGAATAACTACTATCTGCTTTATCATGCACGTCAGATAGAAGGCAGAATGGGCTACAACCTCAACTACCGTTCACCACACATTGACCTTGCTTCATTCTCAAATGGTAAGATCAGTGTAAACGGTACACTCAAGGGTGTATCACAGATTGAAACTCTTAATCCATATAACAAGGTTCAGGCTGAAACAATTGCACAGATGGCAGGCGTTACAACACGTGGACTTGGTGATACTATTGTTACAGATATCAGCAAGGGTGACTGGATCAAGGTTAAGGGTGTAGAATTCTCAAAGGGTGCTTCTTCACTCAAGGTTAGAGCATCATCTAAGAGTGGCTGTATAATTAAGGTATGTGCCGGTGGTCCTTCAGGTAAGGTATTAACTTATATTGAAGTTCCTGCAGGCGGAAGCATGACTGAAATTGATACACCTGTTGTAGGTGATGTAAGCGGAACAACTGACCTTTGCTTCGTATTTAATGGCGATGCAGAGTTCGATTGGTGGAGCTTTTCATAATTAATTCCTTTATAAAAAAATCGGCCATATCCGAAAGGGTATGGCTGATTTTTATCTTTGAAAGCTTTATGTTTTGCCCAAATGTATATTATTTTCATAAGGAGAGTGCATTTGGTTTATTAATGAAATTGAATTTTTTGCAAAATAAGAATCCACCTGCAAGTAATTACAGGTGGATTTCAATGTTATTCAAATATTTTACTGCTCAAGCAATAAACGCTTCATCATTACCAAATCAAAAATATCAATGAAATTATCAGCGTTAATGTCGCCACTTTCCCAGTCGGTGATACTCTCTGAGGAGATAAGCCATTTACTCAGCATTACAACATCAGCGACGTTGAATACGCCGTCAGAATTTGTATCACCTATAATAATCTGAGGAGGTGCTGTAGTAGTTGTTGTTGTGGTAGTAGTTGTTGTAACGACAGGCTGTGAAGCTATAATATATTCATCAATCACATTTGCCCAGAATTTACCCATTTTTTCATATCCTGTTCCATTAGGATGAAGATTATCATCTGTAAGGTCATATGCACCATTCAGGCATCCGTGTACATCAGCAAATTTTACATTTTTACCTGAGCTTGAGTAATCATCAGCAACTTTCTTGACAGTACTGTTATAATTTGCTATTCGTTGCGGATTTCCTCCGTAAGCTGTAAATTCGGGTATCGAACCCATAAAAATAATACTGTCTGACGGTAAATCTGCTAATATATAATCAATCAGCGTATGAAGATCCTTTTCACATTCACTTGTCGGACGATTAGCCGTCATATCATTTGTACCGATAATGAGAAGAACGATATCAGGCTGAGCCTGTTTAATTGCGTTTTTGCTTTTAAGTCTTTCATAAAGACCATTTTCGCCCCAACTTGGGATAGGATATTGCTGTTTTATTGTAAAGCCACTGTAACCGGCATGATTATCATCATAGCTAACACTTTTACCATTATAATTGAATGAAGCACTGTTTGTGCCCTCAGGACCTACCATATCAACTTTTGAATAGCCTTTTTGATTGAGAAAATAATTCAAATATTTTCTGTAGCCACCCGTTTCACCAAGACCGAATGTAATAGAGTCACCGATGGGCATAATTTTGATTGTGCTGTCATTAGAAGAACTTGTATTGCTCACTACACCCTGTCCGGTTACAACAGATGACGGTTTCCCTGAAGTTGAAACCTGAATTGCATCTATATAGAAGCTGCAAAGGTCACCTGACGCTTCGGGAGTTTCTATGTAAAGCACCATATCACCGCTGTTCGCAGGAATTGTAAATTCTGTATTTTCCAGCTTTGTCCACTCACCGCTTTTAGCAGTACAATCTGTTATGTGTGTGTATGATGCACCGTCTTCATTGCTTTGCTGAAGTGACATCTGAATAGTAACATCCTTTCCGGAAGTTTGAAGAACTGCGGCACTGAAGCTGTATGTTTCACCAATAACAAACATGCTTGAATCAAGTGCGATCGAAGCTCCATTCCACTCTGCTTCTCTTCCTGAAACGTATAGTGAATTTGAGCCGTCATAATAATTTCGGTTGTTGATATTTACGGAAGCACTTCCTCTTCCTGACCAGTTTTCTGTGCTGCTTTCAAAACTGTTTGTGAAATAATTACCGTTTGAATCAGGAACACCTGCTGCCTGAATTGCAGATGCTGAAATACATGCGGTTATCATAGCCGCAGTAGTTCCTGCAGATATGATTTTTTTTAAAACTCCTTTTTTCATTTTTATAAATCCCCACTTTCTAATAAAAATATTAGTTTTTTTAAATAAGGACTGCACAAAGGTTTTTATATTTTTATAAACCATATTCCTTATTATAGTCTTATTTTATCATTTTTTTCAATATTTTTCAAGTAAATTTTTGATAATTATTATACAATATTGTATAAGTTTGAATATATGTAAAAAAACATCTGTGATGTTATGATGCGATATATTTAATGTTTACACATATCGAAAATATGATAAAATATCATTTCAAATTAATATCTGATGCTTTGTAATAAAAAAATTATATTATTTTAATTTTCTACTTGACATATCATAAATTTTATAGTATAATTTATATGTTGATTGCCGCTGTGGTGGAATAGGCAGACACAAGGGACTTAAAATCCCTCGGTAGCAATATCGTACCGGTTCAAGTCCGGTCAGCGGCACCAT
>SVNL01000116.1 GCA_015066925.1 Ruminococcus sp. | reverse complement strand
ATTGATTTTCCTTTTATAAGCTCTGTTGCCATTGAAGAAGTAGCAACTGCGGCACCACATCCAAAGGTTTTAAATTTAACGTCAGAAATTATTCCGCCGTCAACCTTGATATACATTTTCATAATATCTCCGCATTTTGCGTTTCCTACTTCACCAACACCGTCGGCATTTTCAATTTCTCCTACATTTCTTGGATTTGAAAAATGGTCAAAAACCTTATCACTGTATAACATAAAAATTCTCCTTTATTTTAATATTAAATCGCCTTTGTTTATTTGCTCGCGTGAAATATCTTTAAGTAATATTCCGGCATTTTGATTTTCACTGATAGTATCGCATTGTCTTCTGAATAATTCAAGAGCCGCAATAACTGTTTCTGTACGTTGAACGGAATCAATTGTAACTTTGTCGCCAACTGAAAACGTACCCTCTGTAACCGTACCTACAGCTACTGTTCCTCTGCCTGTTATTGTGAAAACATCATCAACAACGAATACAGCTTTTGCTGTTGCATCAGAAATATTTTGCTCATTTGCTTTCTGCTCATTATAAAGCCGAAGCTCTTTTTGGTCATCCGTTTCTTTATTATGGGCAAAGAGTTTTCTTAAAAGCCCCATATTAATTGAATTTTTCTCCTTTGATGATATGTTCCCAAAGCGGTGACATTTCTCTGAGGCGGTTTACGATATTAGGAATAACCTCAAGAATATAATCAATATCCTCATCTGTTGTTTCGCTGTTTATCGAAAGTCTGAGAGAACCATGAGCTACTTCATGTTTAAGTCCAAGAGCAAGAAGGACGTGTGACGGGTCAAGAGAGCCTGATGTACAAGCTGAACCTGAAGAAGCACATATTCCGTGCATATCAAGCATAAGGAGTAAAGATTCTCCTTCGATACCTTCAATTGATATATTACAGTTACCTGCAAGACGCTTTTCTCTATCGCCGTTAAGACGTGTGCGAGGGAGCTTTAAAATTCCGTCAATCAGTCGGTTTCTCATTGCAGAAACCTTTTCGTTTTTACTTTTTATATCTGTGGTTGCGATTTCGATTGCAGTTCCAAAACCTACGATAGCAGGAACATTTTCAGTACCGGCACGTTTATTTCTTTCCTGAGCACCTCCGAATATAAGATTAGGGAGTGCAAGTCCTTTTTTTACATAAATAGCGCCGATACCTTTTTGAGCGTGTATTTTATGTCCTGATAAGGAGAGAAGGTCTATATTCTGTGCCTTTACATCAATTTCAACGTTTCCTACAGCCTGAACAGCGTCTGTATGGAAGATAACGCCTTTTTCACGACAAACAGAACCGATTTCAGCAATAGGCTGTATTGTACCGATTTCGTTGTTTGCATACATAATTGAAACAATAGCAGTATCTTCGCGTATAGCGTTTTTTACATCTTCCGGATTTACAAATCCGAGTGGACTTATTGGAAGATAAGTAACTTCAAAGCCTTCTTTTTCAAGTGCCTGACAGGTATGAAGAATAGCATGGTGTTCAAAAACAGATGTAATAATGTGTTTTTTACCCTTTGCTTTAAGACGCTGACAAGTACCTCTGATTGCCCAGTTATCAGACTCTGAACCACAGCTTGTAAAGTAGATTTCAGATGGTTCAGCACCGATTGCCTTAGCAACCTTTTCTCTTGAAGCTTCAATAGCCTTTTTGGAATTTCTTCCAAGACCGTAAATGCTTGATGCATTACCATATTCTTCTGTAAAATATGGATACATAGCGTCAAGGACTTCTTTTGAAACCTTTGTTGTAGCGGCATTATCGGCATAAACAAATCTTTTTTCCATATATATAAACCTCCGTTTATTATTTTGAATATTTGTCACGTTCCATAACAGCAAGCCTGTCACAGCGTTCATTTTCCGGATGTCCTGCATGACCTTTAACCCATACGAAATTCACATCATGCTTTTCAAGAAGCGGCAGAAGCTGTTCCCATAAATCGACATTGAGGGCAGGCTTTTTATCAGATTTAATCCAGCCTTTTTTCTTCCAGCCGTAAACCCAACCCTTTGTAATGCTGTCAACGACGTATTTGCTGTCTGTTGTGAGGGTGACACTGCAAGGCTCTTTAAGTGCTGAAAGTCCTGTTATAACTCCGAGAAGCTCCATTCTGTTATTTGTGGTTTCAGCTGAGCCACCCGATAATTCCTTTTCAATCTGACCGAAACGAAGTACAACGCCGTATCCTCCCGGACCGGGATTTCCACTGCAAGCACCGTCAGTAAATATTTCAACCTTTTTTATAGTGTTCACCTCGCATCTTATTCTCATTAATATATTATAGCGTGTTTTCAGGGAATAATCAACAATGTTAACTCGGTGCAACTTTTTTGAATATGGAATATTATATAAGCTTTATTTGTAAATTTGTGCATTATAACAAAAGTGATAAATTTATCACTTTTGTATTGACATACGGAAAAACAGGTGATATAATTGTCACATAAGGTGATAAATAAATCACATTGATTTCAAACATACATGGAGGTAAAACAATGAGTAATATTATTAAAAAAATTGAAAA